>CAMFLD010000026.1 GCA_945957245.1 uncultured Flavobacterium sp.
ATGTGCCGGTTCGATTAATGTTAATGGCTGTTTTGAAAATAATGCTGGTGATGTTTACAGAAGAATTGCTGTAGACTTTACCTCAATTCCTGCGGCAAACAACAACGCTAATTTTGGTGTGAGAATGCTGGCATCGTACTATCAGTCGACTACGGAGTTTAGGCAAAGTGCCGCACCTGCCTCTGTAGCAAATCCTTCAGGTACCTGGCGTTTTGATAATATTACTTTTAATGGTTCCGTTTTATCTGCTCCTTATTCTTCTACAATATCTAATTCAGGAGCTTCAACAATATGCGGAAGTGGTTCTGCAAATATTAAGGTTGTCATATTAGGAGGAGCGAGTCCATATACCTTAGTTTATACCGATGGTACCTCTAATTATACCGTCAACAATTATGTAAGCGGAAATAATATTGCTGTTTCACCTACTGTAACTACAACCTATTCAATAGTTTCTGTAACCGGTGCAAACGGATTAGTAGGAACTGGTAATACAGGTTCTGCTGTAGTGACTTATAGCGCTTTGCCAAATGTAAGTTTTACTGCTTCAGCCAGTGCCAATTCCTGTATTGGGTCAGATGTGGTTTATACCACACAATCAGGGCAATCGAATTACGTGTGGTCAATACCCGGTGCTGTTTTGGGTACAGATTACACCATATCTTCCGGAAGTTTGGGCACAACAAGCAATACAGTAACAATAAAATGGCTGACTTCAGGAAGCCGTAGTGTCAGTGTAAATTATTCCAATGCCGCAGGTTGTTCAGCTGCCGCTGCTGTAACTTCAACTACTACAGTAAATGCTATACCTACTATTACTGCTTCCACCACTGCCACAGCAGTATGCTCCAGTACCGGTAGTCAGACTACTCCTCTAACCTATTCGGCTACCACTGGGTCACCAACAAGATACAGCATTACCTGGAATGCAACTCCGGCGAATTCATTTGCAGCTGTTACAAATCAGCCTTTACCCGGAAGTAGTATCTCAATAACAGTTCCGGCTAACACAGCCGGAGGAACCTACACCGGAAACTTAACCGTAACGAACAGCACAACCGGTTGCAGCAGTACAGTAAGCAGTTTTACAGTACAGGTAAATGCGAAAGTTGCCATTACATCACAACCTGTAACTACTGCACAATCCGTTTGCTTAGGAACTCCCTTTACCGCTTTGACCGTTGGATGTTCAGGAACAGGAACTTTAAACTATCAATGGTATAGAAATACGGTTGCCAATACAACAACAGGAACTGCTATGACAGGAGCTTTATTTACTGCTGAAGTGGCCAATGGTTCCAAAACAGCTACGTTTTTACCATTATCAAACGCAGTAGGTACCTTTTACTATTATGTTAAGATCACCAATACCTCCACTCCCTGTGCTACCACCACAGTGACCAGTTCGCTTTGTGGTCCATTCACTGTCTATCAGGCTGTGGGAGGAACTGTTTCCAGTGACACTACTGTTTGTACGGGAACCAACAGTACAACCTTAACCCTGAGTGGCTATACCAGCAGCGTACTCAAATGGCAATCCTCACCGGTAAGCAATTTTTCTTCCGGCATTGTAGATATTGCCAATACGACTGCTTCGTTAACCGTAACGAATATTTCCGCTACCACTTATTACAGAGCTGTGGTAACCGATGGACCGGGTAATCTTTGCTCAACGACAAGCAGTGTGGCAACGATAACAGTAACTCCACAATCTGTTGGAGGCACTTTATCCGGTGGAGGAAACATTTGCTCCTCCTCCGCTACAAGTCTGCTGACCTTGAGTGGTTATACCGGAAACATTATCAAATGGCAATCGTCTCCAGTGAGTGACTTTTCTTCGGGAGTAACTGATATTGCTAATATCAGTGCTACGTATAATGCAACAAATTTATTGGTAACAACTTATTTCAGGGTTGTGGTGCAAAACAATCCTTGTTCGGTGGCTTACTCATCAATAGCTTCCGTTCAATTTACGCAGACAACATGGAATGGTTCTTCATGGGATAATGGAACTCCAAACTCTGGTATGAAAGCAGTTTTTGCTGCTCCATACAGTCAGAATACTAATTTACAGGCCTGTTCACTTGAGGTTTTGGAAGGTGCAGTGGTTACAGTTCCTTCAGGCTATACTTTTACAATTCAGAATGAAGTGATTGTAGATACAGGCACCCTTCCTACCGCTCTTATTTTTGAAGATAGCGCCAGTTTAATACAGGTAAATAATGTAATCAATACAACACCTATCCATTACAAAAGAAACAGCATGCCGATAAAAAAATATGACTACACTTATTGGTCATCACCTGTTTCTAATCAGACGATAGCTTCCTTTTCTCCTAATACCTCACTGTCTTATATTTGGGACACCACTTCCTATCACTGGTCTTTTGTAAACAATTCATCTGTAATGACAGTTGGAAAAGGTTATATTTTGAGAGCTCCGGATATTGCTCCTTTCAACACTACCACTACGAATATTTTTAATGGGGAATTTTACGGTATTCCAAATAATGGTACGATTACCACTCCGATAGCTATTTCCGGTGGTGGGGTTAACGATATGAATTTAATTGGAAATCCCTATCCGAGTGCTATAGATGCTGACAGCTTTTTATTGTATAACCGACCAGCCAACGGAGGAGTATTGAGTGGTACTATTTTTTACTGGACACACAACACTCCAATAACGGCAAGCGGAGGAACTTACAACTATTCTTATAGTGATTACGCCAGTTATAACCTGACTGGTGGTGTGGGCGCTGCGGCGTCTTCAAGTCTGGGTTGCCCAACATGCAATGCGACGATTCCAAACGGTAAAGTTGGAGCAGGTCAATCGTTTTTCATACAAGGGTTAGGCAACGGGATAGCCACATTTACCAATGCTATGCGTTCTGGAGTCAACAGTCAATTTTATAAAAGTAATGCCAATGCTGTAAATTCAATTGAAAAAAACAGGTTGTGGCTTGATATTTCTAATCAAAATGGTTTGTTCAAACAATTGCTCATTGGATATATTGAAGGAGCTACCAATGGTTTTGATACTACCTTTGACGGATTATCTGTTGATGCCGGAAATCCTATTATGATGTACTCCATTTTAGACGAAAAAAAACTGGCTATTCAGGGAAGAGCAATTCCTTTTGATACAAATGATATTATATCAATTGGCTACAAATCTACTGTTGCTTCAAATTTTGAGATCAAATTGTCCAATTTTGACGGTTTGTTTAACCATCAGGCTTTATATCTGGAAGATACTCTGACTAATTCTTATGTGAATTTAAAAGAAGCCAATTATACATTTGCAACAGAAGCAGGCACTTTTGACAGTCGATTTAAAATTCATTTTACAGATACTACGCTGCACAACCACGAATCTGAAAATGTATCACTTACAGTGTATCAAAACAACAATCAGATTTTTGTTAATGCCGGATCGCACTCATTGGAAGAAATTCGGGTTTATGATATCCAAGGAAGAATTTTAAATGATTACAGAGTAATACTTTCATCATTTTATTCATTTATTTCTCCAATTAAAAATGATATTCTGATTTTAAAAATCACTACTTCTGAAGGTCAGGTTATTTATAAAAAAATCAAAAGTTAGGAAAAATAATAGGTCTTACCTTTAAAAAACTTCTTACATAAAATTTGTAAGAAGTTTTTTTTTGAATTCAAGCAAAAATTAAACCGATAAAAGGCAGTTATTTATCGATAAAATACACAGTAACAATTTATTAACCTATTCATAATAAATGATTTAGATCTTTCATATTCTTACAAATTATTTTTGATGTCTAATCAAAATTCACAAACTATTTTTTAATGAAATCAATTTTACTAACCCTGCTCAGGAATACGTTCCCTTCTGCTGAAAAAAGTAGAAAAACTATTTCTGAAGACAATTTGAGCACAGTCTCAAATCTGTTAGAAAAAGATGGATGGGCCAAATTTTTAATGGCTTTATTTTCCACCTTAACTCCACTAATTTTTGGACTTCCAAAAAAAAATCCTTCAGAGTATGAATTTTTACAATCAGGCCGAAAAAGACCAATGAAAAGAAATCCGTTGATTGGATTGACGTTACTGGTATTTTTGTTAGCTAACATTGTAAATGCACAAACTACAATTTATTCAGACGACTTTAACAGATCTGCGCTTACCGGTGGTACATATACCTATACCACCAGTACCAATACCGGTAATGGTACAGCTACCATTGTCGGTAATGATAAGTTAGTTTTTAATACGAACAGTACAGCAGGATGGACTTCAGTAGCTGTGACACCTAGTGGAACAGGATATAGTTCGACTCTTGATAATTGTACGGGTGTAGTAACCTGGACATTTAATATGCGTTTTGCAAGAACAGGTAATACCCCATCAGGGTTTACTTCCGGGAGTTATGGAAATGCTTTTATTCTGACATCAGATAATAATGATTTTGCTGCGACCGGGGCAAAAGGTTATGCAATACTGTTTGGTAATTCCGGTTCTCCTGATACGTTCCGTTTAGTAGCTTTTAATAATGGTCTAAAAACCGATTATACCACTGCAGGTTCAGCGGCTGGTAGCGCTTTAATAACCGGAGCTGCCAGTACTATTTTTTCAGTAACAACTCAGGCTCAGACCAATAAATATTACAGCTTTAATGTAACCTATAATCCTTCTACTAAGGTATGGACAGTTAATGGTCGGGATGACGGCTCCTCTGCATTTGCCGACCCGGCTTCAACAGCCTCAGGTGCTTTTACACAAATGGGAACTTTTACTGAAACTACAGCTATTTACAGAGCTACTGCATTAGGAAAACTAGGAGGTCTATGGTCTTATAGTACGGGCGCCAATAACAGTTGTGAATTTGACAATTTCAAACTTACAGTTACTTCAGCAACCCCAACCATAACAGGAGCTGCTACAGCTACTGCCTTTACTACAACTTACGGTACTCCTTCTGCCAGTCAGACTTTTTCTGTTTCGGGATCTAATTTAACAGCTAATTTGGTGGCAACAGCTCCAACAGGTTTTGAAGTTTCATCTGATGGAACAAACTATAACACTACTGCAACTTTTACACAATCTGGGGGCAATGCCAGTGGTTCGTTAAGAATACGTTTAGCTGCTACTGCAACAGTTACCGGAACATATAATTCAAAAAATATTGTTTTAAGCTCCACCGGAGCCACCTCAGTAAATATTACTACAGCCACTTCCGGAAATACGGTTTCCGCAAAAGGCTTAACCATAACAGGAATTTCGGGAGTCAACAAAGTTTACGACAGAACAACTACCGCAACTTTGAATGGAACTGCTGCCTATTCTGGTTTGGTAAACAGTGAATCTTTTTCGGTTTCAGGAACACCATCTGCTTCTTTTGCTAATAAAACGGTGGCAAATGCAAAGCCAATAACCATAACAGGATATACGGCTCCCTCTACAAACTACTCACTTACACAACCCAGTGCAACAGCCAATATTACGGCAGCTTCATTAACTATTCCCGATGCCGCTGTGACAACAAAAACCTATGATGGGTCGACTGCTGCCACTATTACCGGTACTTTAACGGGAGTAATTAGCGGCGATTCTGTAACTTTTAGTTCAGGAACCTCTTCCTTTGCAAATGCCGGTCCAGGATCAGGAATTGCTGTGACTGCTAATTGCACTTTATCAGGTACAGATTCAGCAAATTACACATTAACCCAACCAACAGGATTAACGGGAACTATAAATGCAGTTGTAAATCCAACTATTTCTGTTAATCCAACATCTGCAAGTGCATTCACAACTACGTATGGAACACCTTCAACAGCTCAGACTTTTACTGTTACAGGTTCATCACTTACGGCAAATATAACGGCTTTAGCCAATTCCAATTTTGAAGTTTCGCTAGACGGGACAACTTATGGCAACTCGGTAAGCTACACGCAATCCGGTGGAACTGTTAGTGGCAATTTGTATGTACGCTTGTCTGCTACTGCTACATCGGCTTCCTATAACAATGTTGCAGCTGTTACACTTTCTTCAACAGGTGCCTCAGATTACGTGCTAAACACTCCTTCTACCGGAAACAGCGTTACTGCAAAAGCTTTAACAATTACAGGACTTGCGGGAGTAAATAAAGTGTATGACGCTACAACATCAGCCAGTTTTACGGGAACCCCAGCTTATTCCGGATTAGTAAACGGTGAAACATTTTCCGTTGCCGGAACTGGAACTGCAAGTTTTGCTACAAAAACTGTAGGAACTGGAAAAACTGTCACTATTACAGGCTTTACAGCTCCTTCATCAAATTATACTCTGAGCAATCCAACCGTTACAGCTGATATTAACGCTGTTGGTCTAACTGTTACAGGAGCAACTGTTGTAAGCAAAACTTATAATGGTAATACAACGGCTAATATCTCCGGAGCCACTTTGTCCGGTGTTATTTCTGGAGATGTTGTGACACTAAATGGTGGCGGAATTTATGCTTCGACCAATGTAAATACCGGTATTACGGTAAATACTGCATTTACCTTAGGTGGTACTGATAGTGTAAACTACACTTTAACTCAACCAATATTAACAGGAGACATTACTGCTAAATCACTTACTATAACAGCAAATGATGTTACAAAATATCCGGCTCAGGTTTTAACTTCGGGCTCAGGATCATCAGCATTTACAAGTAATGGTTTGGTGGGCTCAGAGACTGTGGGTAGTGTTACAATTACCTATGGAGCTGCCGGTGGAGCTACAGGTTTTGGAAATACCGTAGGTGTTTATCCAAATCAGGTTGTTCCTTCTTTGGCCACAGGTGGTACATTCAATTCCGCTAACTATATCATAACTTATGTATCAGGTTCAATCACTGTAGCCGGATTTACTAAAGGAAATTTAGTGGTTAACCGTTTGGGAGATGGCACAACTTCATTAGGAAGCATTGCAGCACCAATAAGTGTTTTAGAATATTCACTAAATGGTACATTGGTAAATACCATCAATAGCGGAGCTTTTACAGGAACCAATCTTTTGACTGATTCGGGTTCAGGAACTTCTAATGGTTATTTAAACAGTAACGACACTTTCCTTGCAGTTTCCGGATATAATTCGGCTGTTGGTACTGCAAGTGTTGCCAGTTTGAATACCAAAGCCACAAATATTTTCGGACTGGGCTACACTGTTGCCGGAAGGACTTTATTTCCAACAGACGGTACGATCTATGGTACTAATAACTTTAGAAGTGCAGTTCCAACAAGTGCTACAACTTTTTACGCTTCCGGTACAGGAAGTGGTACAACAGGTGGAATTTGGTACTATAATGGTTCCAGTTTTACTAAAATCAATACCGCTACCGGAGCTGTAAACAATACACGCAATGTGAAAATCTTCAATGGAAACCTATATTTTTCAACGGGTTCCGGAACTCCGGGAATTTATCAGGTAGGAAGTGGTTTGCCAACAACTACAGGGCAATCCAACACATTGCTTTTTGCAACGACTTCAAGTCCGTATGGTTTTGCTATCAGTCCGGACGGAAATACAGCTTATGTTGCTGATGATAATGCAATTAATGGAAATACGGGGGGAGGAATCCAAAAATGGACTAAATCTGGAGGAACCTGGACACGCCAATATACATTTGGAAACCAGGTAAGAGGTTTGACTGTAGATTTTTCAGGTACCAATCCAATTATTTACGCAACAACTATTGAAACGGTTAACAACAGGATAATTAAAATAACCGATACAGGATCATCTGCTACTTCTGCTGATATAGCATCAGCCGGTGCGAATTATATTTTTAGGGGAATTGACTTTGCTCCTGCTGCTGCATCACCAACGATTACGGCTTCTGGTACTTTGGCAAACTGTAACACTACTTACGGTACCACATCTGCCATTACATCATTTAGCGTTTCCGGAACCAATATGAGCTCTGGTATTACCATTACTCCTCCGGCCGGATTTGAAGTTTCAACAACCAATGACTTTTCTTCCAACATTGGAACAAACGCAAGTCCAATTCTAGTAGGTTCTAATGGAACAATTGCAAATACAACAATCTATGTGAGAATTCCAGGAACAACAAATGTTGGTACTTACTCAGGAAACATCACTTTGACCGGTTCTTTTGCCAATATAGTAAACATCGCAACAGTTTCAAGTAACGTTACTGCCAAATCATTGACTATAAATGGAATAAATGGTGTTAATAAGGTATACGATGGAACTACGTTGGCCAGCATTTCCGGAAATGCAGGTTATGTTGGCTTGGCTAATGGTGACGTTTTCAGCGTTAGTGGAACACCAAGTGCAAGTTTTGCAGATAAAAACGTTGGCACAGCTAAAATTGTAACTATTACAGGCTATACGGCTCCTTCTGCCAATTATACTGTAACGCAACCAACAATTACGGCAGACATTACTGCTAAAACATTAAACGTTGTCAATATTTCTTTTGCCAGTACCAAAGTTTTTGATGGTTCTTATGATGCACTGGTTACAGCCTCTTTGAGTGGAATTATCTCCGGAGATGTTGCGACTTTAGGTGCTTCGGCAATATATGATACCAATACTGCTGGTACTGATATCCCAGTGACAGCGACCTTTACTTTAGGCGGAGCCGCTGCTTCTAATTATACTTTAGATATTTTTACTGCTGCTTCAACAGCTAATATTACGCCAAAAGAGTTGACTATAACAGGTGCTTCAGCCTCAAATAAATTATTTGACGGTAACAACATAGCAGTTATTTCAGGAACTCTTACAGGACTAGTTGATGGTTACGATGCTTATCTGTTTTCGGCTGTACCTGAAGAAAACAGTTATGGAACATTTGCTTCATCCGCAGTTGGAACCTGGACAGTTACTCCAACATGGATATTATCAGGAGATACTTCGAATTATTTCCTTACAGTACCCACAACTACTTTAACGGCTCAGATTACATCGAATGCAACTCCAGTTATTACCAGTTCACTAACAAGCTCTTATACTTATGGAGATACAGTAAATTATACTATAGAAGCTACTGAAAATCCAACTTCATTTAACGCCAGTAATTTACCAACCGGATTGACTATTGATACTGCTACGGGTATTATTTCGGGTAATCCTAAAGCAGGTGCTTATACAATTACTATCAGTGCCATCAATATTGGAGGGACAACAAATGCAGATTTGGTATTGACGATTGCTAAAAAAGAATTGACTGTAAGTAACGCAGTAGCACAAAATAAAGTTTACGACAGAACTACATCTGCAACTATCATTAATTCGCAGTTAGACGGCATTGTCGGAAGTGATAATGTGACTTTATCAAACAACATTGGACAATTTTCAAGTTTTGCCGTTGGTACTGATATTTTTGTTACTTCATTACAAACTTTATCAGGAACTGATGCTAATAATTATACTTTGACAGTTCCAAATTACCTGTCAGCCAACATTACAGCGAAACCGCTAACTGCTAATGCAACTGTTACACCTAAAGTATATGACGGAAATAATACTGCTACTGTCAGTGCGTCTTTGGTAGGTGTGATTGCTCCAGATACAGTTACTGTAAGTGCTACCGGAATTTATGCTGATGTCAATGCAGGAAATGCAATTTCGGTAATTCCAACTTACACTCTGAATGGTGCTGATGCTGTTAATTACAGCATTTCAAATACAACTATTAACGGAAATATTACGAAAAAAACACTGACTTATACCGCTACAGCTAATGATAAGGTTTATGACGGTACCACTACGGCAACCATCAATGTTTCCGGTATATCAGGAATTGTAGGTTCAGATGATGTAACAATAACAGGTACAGGTACCTTTGATACAGCTGCAATTGGAAACAACAAAACGGTAAGTGCTACTTTTACATTAAACGGTACCAAAGCCGGAAATTACAGCATTGCAACCAGTGCTTCATTGACTGCGAATATAACAGTTGCACCAACTTCATTGACTGCTGGAGATATTGCAGTGATTGCTTATAATACAAGTGGTACACCTGATAATTTCGCCATTTTAATATTGAAAGATTTGACATCGGGAACTCAATTTTTTGTGAATGACAACGAATTGGCTACCCCTGCTTCAACCTCATTTACGGACTTGGCCGAAATGGAAGCTTCTTTTACCGTAAAACCAGGTCAAACCATCCCGGCAGGAACTGTAATTGTATTACCATGGGGTGCTGCGGCAGTTTCGACTACAACTTACGACTGGAGTTCTACTTCAGGAGCCGGGTTAGGCGCCAGTAATGATGAAATTTACATCTACACAGCGTCTTCTATAACAGCTACCACACCAACTTCGTTCCTTTACTTTGCTAAAATAGGAAGTAGTACCAGTGCCATTCCTGCTTCGTTGGAAACTTCTACAACTGGTAATGGTACAACTGCTATCAGTCCAAGTGCAGGTGCTTTAAAATACAACACAACTACAAACATCTATAATTCGTGTAAACGAATATTATTGAATGAAATTGGTAAAACTGCTACTACCAACTGGACAACGTCAGGTTCTGCAGCTATAGCTGCTTCTGACTGGACATTTACTGTACTTGCCAGCTGTCCTACTCCAACCATAACTTCTTCAGGAAGTATTTCAGCTTTAACCGCTGTATATGGTTCGGCTTCAATTAATGGAACATTCAATTTGTCAGGAACTTATTTAACGGATAATATTGTTTTAACAGCTCCTACCGGATTTGAAATTTCACTTAATGCCAATAACTCTTTTGGAAATACAGTTACTATTTCCCCTATATCAGGAGCAGTAGTTTCAACTCCAATCTACGTGCGTTTACTGGCAGGTGATTTAGTAGGAAGTTATTCAGGAACTATTTCCTGCTCAACTACCGGAGGTACAACATTAAATGTAGCCATACCTTCGAGCACTGTTACACCAAAAACAGTAACCATCACCGGAATCTTTATCAATAATAAAGTAGAAAACTTAGGAGACTTCTCTGCTACGATTTCCGGAACACCTACATTGAATGGAGTTTTAGCGGGTGATTCTTCGAATGTTTCTATAAATTCAAGTGCTGCCACAGCTGTATTTACACAGGACAATGCAGGTACTAATATTCCTGTTACCGTATCTGGATATACGCTCACGGGTACTGCTTCAGGTAACTATGCTTTGACTCAACCAACAGGACTTACAGCTAATATTACTACTGTAGCCTCGCCAACGATTACAAGTGCGTTGACATTCAGCTCTGTATATGGAACGGAAATTGTTTCTGCTTACCAAATAACTGCTACCAGTTCAAATCCTTCTTATCCGGTAACAGCCTATAATGCCACCAATTTACCGGCTGGTTTAACTTTCGATAGTGCCACACAAACCCTAATAGGAACACCTACAGCGGTACCGGGTAATTATACGGTAACTATTTCTGCTACTAATGCAGGTGGAACAACAAATGCATTCCTGGTTTATACGATAACCAAAAAAGCATTGACCGTAACTGCTTCAGCTTCTAACAGAGTTTACAATTCTACTACATCTGCTACAATTACTGTCAGTGCAATAAATGGTGTTTATGGTTCGGATGTGGTTACAATACCATTAAGCGGTCAAGCCGGAAGCGGTACATTTGATACTAAAAATGTGGGAACTGCTAAGGTTGTGACTTCAAATTTAGCTTTAGACACTACTTCTGCTACAAAGTATACTTTAACACAACCAACGCTTACTGCTGATATTACGCCTTTTGCATTAACAATATCGGGAGCTACAGCTCAGAACAAAGTATTTGACGGTAATACAAATGCAGTAATAACCGCCACTTTAGTAGGCGTATTTTCAGGAGATACAGTAACGTTTAACGGAACCGGAACATTTGCTTCTGCCGCTATCGCAAATAATATTGCTGTGACCTCAACTGCAACTCTTGGTGGCCTTGATGCCGGTAACTACTCTTTTGTACAACCCACCGGATTGTCAGCAAGCATTACAGATCCTATCATCTACTTAAATACCTTTACCGGAGTTTCTGCCTGTCCAACGAACGGAAATATCCCGGTAATGGCTACAAATTCAACCGGTACACCTGTGACGAGAAACACGATTACCTGTATGTCTACCGGTAACGTATTCAACTCAACAACATTAAATGTCACTTCTTCTGTTAATACTGCTTCTTATATCGAGTTTTCAGCGAGTGCCAATACAGGAAATGTCCTGAATGTTAAATCTTTATCTTTCTTCAGACAGGCAAGTAATTCGGCTCCAAATCAATTGGAAGTTAGATACAGTACTGACGGATTTACAACATTTACGGCGATGACCGGAACACCTGTATCACCTACAACAGGTACAGTATTGACTTGGGACTTCCCTGATTTTACGACTGCGAATGCCGGAACCGTTACTTTCCGTTTGTATCCTTATGGAACAACCCGTGCTGATTTAGGCACTCCGGCTGCAACCTCAGGTACGTTTAGAATAGATGACGTTACTATTTATGGAACTGTTTCGGCGGCTCCGACCACTGCTGCTCTGAGTTTGTCAGGACAGGCTTCGATTTGTACAGGTACTAACTCATCAATAAAAGTGGATATTTCAGGCGGTGCATCTCCATATACTGTTGTTTATAAAAACCAGACCACTTCTGAAACGCTTACGGCTAATGCCTATGTAAGTGGTTCCCCGATTTCGGTAGCTCCAGCAACTAGTGGAAACAATATCTATACTTTGCTTTCTGTTACAGATAACAACGGACTGGCTATTGATACTGTAAGCGGAACTGCAACAATCTCTGTAATTCCAAATAATACTATTAGTTTGACCTCAGCATCGGGTAGTAACTCCCAAACCGTGTGCAATGGTATGCCAATAACAGCCATTACTTACGCCACAACAGGAGCTACAGGAGCCACTTTCAGTGGATTACCTGTAGGAGTATCTGGCGTTTGGTCATCCAATACCGTTACAATAAGTGGTAACCCTACAAGTGTTGGTGGAACTTATACAATTACCCTAACTGGTGGCTGCGGAACTATCACTGCTTCAGGAACTATAACAGCAACTTCCCAGTTACAATGGTATTTAGATGCTGATGGTGACCATTATTATACAGGAACAGCAGTTTCATCATGTACCTCTCCTGGTGCCGGTTATACCACAACAGGATTATTAGGTGGTGGAGACTGCAACGATGCAAACAACACCATCTATCCTGGAGCAACAGAGATTTGTTATAACAATATCCTGGAAAACTGTACAGGAACCCTATCACAGGGATGTGCACCGGTAGTAGTTAATATGACTCCGTTATACAACAACACTACATTGCCATCATTGTCCACAGCAATTCCGGCAGTTGCTTAT
>CAMFLD010000027.1 GCA_945957245.1 uncultured Flavobacterium sp.
CATTTACACCAATCATCCCAGCGCTTGCTTTTTCGATAATGTAACGTGCCATTCCTCCGTTTTGGGTAAATACGCTGGCTGCATTTCCATACGGGTTTTTATTTTCGATAGCTAACGCTTCATCAACTGTTTTAGTCCTGATAATCGAAATTACCGGACCAAAGATTTCTTCTCTGGCAACACTCATATCTGGAGTAACGTAATCGATTACCGTTGGACCCACATAGGTTCCTTTTTCTTTTCCTGCTACTTTAGCATTTCTACCGTCAACTAAAATTTTGGCTCCGTCTTTTTCGGCCTGAGTAATATAGTTTTCGATTCGTTCCTGAGATTCCTTATTGATAACAGCTCCCAGATTTTGACCCGGAACAATTTTGCGTGCTTCGTCACAGATTTTTTCTATGATATGGTCTACCGGTCCAACACCAACCATAGCTGAAGCTGCCATGCATCGTTGCCCTGCGCATCCCGACATGGAAGCGGCTACGTTTTGTGCGGTCATATCCGGAATAGCGTCCGGTAATACCATCAGGTGATTTTTGGCACCGCCCAAAGCCAGACATCTTTTCAGATTATTGGTGGCACGTTGGTAAACAATTTTAGCGACTTTGGTAGAACCTACAAAAGAAACGGCTTCAATACCCGGATGATCACATATAGCATTTACGATATCTACATCTCCATGTACTACGTTAAATACTCCGTCAGGCAATCCGGCTTCTTTTAGTAATTCGGCTATTCTTCCGCAGCTCAAAGGCACTTTTTCGGATGGTTTTATAATCATGCAGTTTCCAAGGGCTATGGCATTTGGAATAGTCCAGTTGGGCACCATTGCCGGGAAGTTAAAAGGCACTATAGAGGCTACAACTCCCAGTGGCGTGTGCTCTGTACGGCATTCTACGCCTTTACTTACTTCTAATAATTCTCCTTGTATTAATTGAGGTAATGAAGTGGCAAATTCGGTAAGTTCAATACATTTTTCAATTTCGGCTACTGATTCTCCATACGTTTTCCCATTTTCTTCACTGCATAGTTCCGCCAGTTCTTTTAAGTTTTTTTCTAATAAGGTTTTATATCTAAAAAACACCTGTACCCGTTCTTTGATTGGGGTTTTACTCCAAATAGGGAATGCAGCCTGTGCCGCTTTTACCGCATCATCTAAATCTTGGTATGCCGACATTGGAACTGTTGAAAGGTGGTTGCCATCTAATGGTGAGATGACATCCATAGTTTTTGAAGTGGAAGCATTAACAAATTTGCCTCCGATATAATTTTGAATTGCTGGGTATTTCATTTAAGGTTCTTCTATTTTGGGTTATTTAAAAAATTCGCAACATCGAATTTGATTAAATAATTGTAATAAAAAAAATATTTTTTTAATTATTTTGTTAAAATTTCTTATTTATTTTCATTTTTAATAATTATGAGCTGTATAAATTCATAATTTGCTTGTTAAATAATTAATGATTACATATTTTTTTGAATATCCAAACCATAAAAAAACCCGTCTAATTTTCCAACGAGACGGGTTTTGTATATTATATTAACTTTTTTAGTAGCCAGCTCCGGCTCCGGCAACAAATTCAATTGGATGCCAGGTTGTTTTGGTTTCCTGAAAATCAAAAATGAGATACGGTGATTCATGTTTATCTTCAAAATAATCACTGTCTTCACGTACAATTACCCTTTTAAGATTTTCGATGGCTAAATCCTGAATTTTGGCTATCGTTTCTGAATCCTTACCACAATATAAAATGGCGTTTACATCTTTATGGGCAGCAAATTGGGTTAGTAATTCGGATTGGTTTCCGGTTAGAATGTTTACCACACCTCCCGGAACATCTGAAGTTGCCAATACTTCGGCGAAAGTCACTGCACAAAGTGCCAGTTTTTCTGAGGCCAAAATGACACAGGTATTTCCTCCGGAAATGATACTTGCTATTTGTGTAACCAATCCCAGCAATCCGCTTTGTTGCGGCGCAAATACGGAAATAACTCCCATAGGTTCAGGCACCGAAAAGTTGAAGAAACTTCCCGACACAGGATTCACAGTACTATAAAGCTGTCTGTATTTATCACACCATCCGGCATAATAGATCAGCCTGTCGATACTTAAATCAACTTCTTTTTCGGCTTTGGCTTTTGCGATTCCCTGTGTTATAAGTTCTTCTACAAATTGTGCCTTTCTTCCTTCAAGGACTTCAGCAATTCGGTACAAAATCTGGCAACGGTTATAGGCTGTTTTATGAGCCCAGCCTCCTTGAGCGCCACGAGCTGCCACTACGGCATTTCTAAAATCTTTTACAGAAGATAAACACATGTTGGCTACTGTTTTTTTGTTGACAATAAGCGGGTAATAACGCCCGGACTCGGTTCTTGGAAAGCTTCCGCCGATATATATTTTATAGGTTTTCAAAACTTCTATTCTTGACATGATATTCCGTTTTAATCAAATTTTAAATAAGCTTCCAATCCATGAACGCCACCTTCCCTTCCGAAGCCGCTTTCTTTATATCCTCCAAATGGTGAGGCGGGGTCAAACTTATTGAAGGTATTGGCCCAAACTACTCCTGCACGCATTTGTGTCGTCATGTTGAAGATTTTAGACCCTTTATCTGTCCACACACCTGCGGATAATCCATACGGTGTATTGTTTGCTTTTTCTATAACTTCGTCAACTGTTCTGAAGGTCTGGATAGCCAAAACAGGTCCAAAGATTTCTTCCTGAGCAATTCGGTTGGCCTGACTTACTTTGGTAAAAAGAGTTGGTCTGCACCAGTATCCTTTTGATGGTAAATCACAGGCTGGCTGATACATTTCCGCTCCTTCTGCTTTTCCGATTTCGATGTATTTAGCAATCGTATCCAATTGTTTTTTGGAGTTGATGGCACCAATATCTGTGTTTTTGTCTAATGGATCTCCAACACGAAGTGAATGCATTCTGTCTTTCAATTTTTGAACTACAATGTCATATACGGATTCCTGAACGTACAAACGGGAACCTGCACAGCAAACGTGTCCCTGATTGAAGAAGATTCCGTTTACAATACCTTCCACTGCCTGATCTAAGGCAGCATCTTCAAAGATGATGTTGGCTGCTTTTCCACCCAATTCCATAGTTGACTTTTTAGGTGTTCCGGCGATGGCTTTCATAATGATTTTTCCAACGGCTGTAGAACCTGTAAAGGCTATCTTATCCACATCAGGATGGTTTACAATGTAAGACCCTGTTTGTCCTGCTCCGGAAACTATATTAACTACACCTGGCGGTAAATCGGCTTCCTGAATTACTTCTGCTAAAAGATATGCTGTAAGCGGAGTTGTTTCAGATGATTTGATAACAACAGTATTTCCTGCTGCTAGAGCTGGAGCAATTTTCCAGGCTGCCATCAGTAATGGGAAATTCCACGGAATAATTTGGCCTGCTACTCCCAAAGCTTTTGGAGTTCTGTTTGGAAAAGCATATTCCAGTTTATCAGCCCATCCGGCATAATAAAAGAAATGTGCTGCCGCCAATGGAACATCTACATCACGGGATTCACGGATTGGTTTACCTCCGTTTAAAGTTTCAACCACTGCAAATTCACGGGCACGTTCCTGAATAATCCTTGCTATACGATAAATGTATTTTCCTCTTTCTTTTCCTGATAATTTTGACCAAACGGTGTCGTAGGCTTTTCGGGCTGCCTTGACTGCCGCGTCAATATCAGCTTCTCCGGCTTCGGCTACTTTAGCCAAAACCTTTTCGGTAGCAGGGTTGATGGTATCGAAATATTTTCCTGACTTAGGAGCTACAAATTTTCCATTGATAAACAAATCGTACGTATCCTTTAGTTTAAAATGGCTTGTGCTTTCCGGTGCCGGAGCTAAATCCCAGTCGGAACTAAAATCTATTTTATGTGTTTTTTTCATGCTAAATTAAACTTTAGAAAAATAATCATTTGATTGGTAAATACCTGATTTCTGTTTGGCAATCTGCAGCAATACATCATTTGCCAGACTGCTTGCTCCAAAACGGAAATACTCATTATTGAGCCATTTACCGCCCAGCGTTTCTTTTACCATTAATAAATATTGTAATGCGAGTTTTGAATTCGAGATTCCGCCGGCTGGTTTCATTCCGATCATGATTCCGGTTTTGTAATAGTAATCACGGATAGCTTCGAGCATGACCAATGTTACCGGTAATGTTGCTGCCGGTTTGATTTTACCTGTCGAGGTTTTGATGAAATCGGCTCCGGCATACATGGCGATATCACTGGCCTGACGCACTTTGTCCAGTGTTCCTATTTCTCCTGTTTCAAGGATAACTTTTAATCTTACATTCTTTCCGCAGGCTTCTTTGATCATGGCAATTTCATCGAAAACAAAATTGTAATCCCCGCTATGGAAACGACCTCTACTAATTACCATATCCACCTCATCTGCACCGCCATCAACTGCTATTTTGGTATCTAATAATTTGATTTCGGAACTAGACTGTCCGCTTGGGAAAGCGGTTGCTACTGAAGCTACTTTTACTCCTGTTCCTTTTAGTTCATTGACTGCCAGTTTTACAAAATTTGGATATACGCAAACTGCTGCTGTTGTTGGCAATCCCGGTAGGTCATCGGCCAAATGATGTGCCTTGAAACAAAGCTGTTTTACTTTTTCTTCAGTATCAGCACCTTCGAGTGTCGTTAAATCAATCATACTTAAGGCCATGAGCAGACCCTGCATTTTTGATTCTTTTTTGATACTTCGGGCTGTAATCCTTGCTATCCTATCTTCAATACCCACCTGATCAATACGTGGGGAATTAAAAAAATCAATCTGTTTCATTTATAATTTCTATTAAAAATCAGTGCCTACAATTAATTTAAAATCGGCACGAACAAACAAATATATAAATAAGTTTAAGAATTAAGGATTTAAATGGTCAAAAGGTTTATTGTCCTTTTAGATTCTGTGGACTACGTTCAAACTGAAGGTATGTTTAATTCGGCTGTTCGTAAAATTTAATGAGAGTAGTAATAGCAAAATAGCCCGAATGATGAATCCGAGCTACAAATAGTGCAACAAACTTTGTGCTTACAAATCAGTTTATTTATTCAACATTCTTAAAGAAATCCAGCATTGTATAAAGTGCATCTTCAGCATGCATCCGTTCACCATTTTCAAGAGATTCCCGGGCTGATTTTGATGCTCTGATTCTCATATTGGTTTCATAGACCGAAATGGCTTTCCGGAAAGAACTGTATTTGCCGTCTGTCAAACATTCACTTAATTCCAAAGCATCGAGCATGGCCATATTGACTCCTTCTCCTGCAAACGGAGGCATAACATGCGCTGCATCCCCAAGCATAGTAAGGTTTGGCTGAGTTTCCCAATTTTGATCTAAAGGCATGCAATATATAGGACGTGGTATGAATTGTACATTCGTGTTTTCAAATAATTCATGCCAAATGCTGCTCCATTCTGCGTATTCATTTTTGAACCAGCTCAGTATTTCAGTCGCATTAAAAAAGTCCAACCCTTTTTCGGTAATCCAATTTTCATTGGTTTTAAAACTGGCATAGAATCCTATTTCGCCGTTAGCCTTTTGTCCCATCAATACGTTTTTCTTATTTCCAAAAGCCATGATTTTACCTCCCTGCAACAAAGCTGAAATTGTTGGCGCTGCTTTCTCTGCCTGATATATATTGCCTTCAAGCATCATTATACCCGAATAGAAAGGTTTGATGTCGGTAAGGTAAGGGCGTATTTTTGAATTGGCCCCATCAGCGGCTATTACAATATCTGCTAATGCTTTCGTTTCATCTTTAAAATGGAGTAACCATCCATCATTTTGTTTTTCCATTGCAATAAAATGGGAGTTCCAAACAACGGTATCCGGAAGTAATGATTCTAATAGTATTCTTCGTAATGTTCCCCGATCTATTTCGGGACGGAAGTGCTCATGACCGAAGTTCTCTTTTGCTTTGTCATTATGGTCGCTGAAAAATACTTCGGCCTGTTCGTTTAAAATCTTCATTCTGTCAGCTCCAGCCATATAATTAGCTTTAAATTCTTCCAACAAACCGGCTTTTCGTATGGCTGCCAAACCTGATTCATCATGTAAATCTAATGGAGCTCCCTGCACCCGAGCATTTTTATCTGTATCTCGTTCATATACTTTTACATTAACTCCTTTTATTTGTAAAAGCCTTGCTAACGTTAGTCCACCCGGTCCACCTCCTACTATAGCTACTTGTTTATTTTGCAGTAACATATTCTTAAACTTTTGTGTATTTAATTTTTTCCTGAACAATTTTGTTTACTCTATACATCAATAAAATGGTTAGCAACATGATAGATGAAGCAATCATAGCCAGATTATCATAGTGTTGTAAGGGAGCAAAATTGTCCTTTTGAACAATGATGAGTCCTGCTATTATGGCGCCAAAACCACCTGCCATTTGTTGTAATGAAGAATTGATACTCATGAACGCACCTCTGTCTGCCTGATCGGGCACAGCAGAAGTAAGAGCTGTTGAAGGCACCATTCTGCTCATGATACAGACCATCATCAACACATTAGTAATTATTACCAACCAAAGCGGTGTTGCTTCATAATGCGCATAGATATTGATTACTATTGTTGCCAAAACAGTTGCAGAAGCAAATATTCTGAACTTACTGACCTTGTCACTTAATTTTCCAATAAATGGCATGGAGATTAATGTTGCCACTCCTGTTATCATAAAGATCAAAGGCAACTGTTCTTTAGTGATTTTTAAATTATTAATGGCAAATGCACTTCCGAAAGGCATCATCATAAAGCCGCCTATAGAGAGCAATGCCGTAGCTAAAAAGCCTATTCTGTAATTTCGTTTAGCTACAGTGTGCCACAAGTGCTGAAAGGCAGTTTTGTCTCTTTGCAGTGAGAGATGTGCTGTAATTGGTTTCAGTTTAACAGCTATGGTCAACGCAATTAGGATTGCCATTACTGCTATCCAAAAAAACGGAATGTGCCAGCCCCAGGCATTGGCTATATAAAGACCTATAGGAATCCCTAAAACCTGACTCACTCCAAATCCCATTTGTACAAACCCCATTACTTTACCACGTTGTTGCAGGGTAAACAAATCGGCAATAATTGCCATAGAAATGGAGCCTATTACCCCTCCAAAAATACCGGTAATGATGCGGGCGGCCAATAATAAATGGTAGTTGGGTGCCAAAGCACAAAACAAAGTTCCAATTATAAAACCGATATAAAAGAACAGTAAAAGCTTCTTACGATCGAATTTATCAGCGAATCCTGCAGTAAGCAAGCCCGAAATACCGGCACTAAACGCATAAGCAGAAACCGCCAGCCCAAATTGCGCCGTGGTAATACGTAAAGTTTTCATCATAATATCACCAAGTGGAGACATTACCATAAAGTCTAATACTACTGTAAATTGTGTAATAGCTAATAGGAATATGACAAATTTTTGATAGCCTGTTAACGGCTCTGAAGTTGGTGTTTGCTTGTTCATTTGTTGCTTGTTTTTATTCAAGTTCTTTACAGTTAAAGCCCAGAATATTTATTATTTTGATGATGTCAACCGATGTGAGCACACTGCTTACAATTCTTAAAACGCAGTCAACATCTTCCTGATCGATGCTCCATTTTTGTATTACGGTACCTTCATTTAAAACGCTGCCGATAAAATCTTTTTCAGCTTTAGTTTTAATATTGGTAGCAAATACCAATATGTTGTTAAATTCTTTCTCCACACGTCTCATTTTATGGGGTTAATGCTTTTATGACCAATTCAAAAGCTTCATTTTGAATTTCCGGTGTAAGGGAGAAAGGTAAACCTCCCATAGTTTTTCCCTTGTTGTGAAAACGGAGTAAAGAATAAAGCGGTCCATAGGCTATACTCCAAAAAACATCTTTTGATACCGGTACCAGTTGTTTTTTCTCTAAGGCATTCTCAAAAAAGCTAATCATAATTTTTTTGAAATCGTTTACACTTTCCTGTACAATGTAATCGCTGTATGAAGAGTTTTGCAACACTTCCCAACAGGCTATTTCATCCATATTTGCCTTCATAAAGTTGGCTCTGTTTTCCCATTGCCTGCGAAGCCCTTCTATAAAATGCATATCTGATGAAAAGTCTTTCATCATTTCGCTGAAAAAGTTTTTCCCTATTTCAACACCAATCCTTTTAATCAAATCATCTTTATCAGTATAGTAGATATAGAGTGTCGCAACAGAAACCCCGGATTCTTTCGCCAGCCGATTCATACTAAAGCCTTCAATACCATGTTTTACAATCATTTCAATGGCTTTTTGCCTTACAATAACTTCTTTATTCGTATCTCTTGTACGCATCTTTTGTGGATTTTATGAGGCAAATATACAATAATAAATGAATGAACGTTCATTTATAAATAAAATTTTAAATTTTTTTGATACTGACTTCATACTGTATTGTTTGGTCTTAAAAAAGTAACAAAAGTGTGTTTATTGTAACAAACTATACTTCCCTAAGTCTAACAATTCATATTAACCTTTATCCGCTACATTATATTTTAGTACATTTGGCGGATTAATCAACCAAACCAAACATGAAGAATATTAAAATCTCTATTCTTGCCGCTGCTGTTGTAATGGCATCATGCGCAAAAAAAGAAGAAGCACTTACTTCGGGTATCAACAAAAAAAATATGGATACCAAAGTTAAGCCCGGCGACAACTTTGCCAATTATGTAAACGGAACCTGGTACAAAACTGCCAAAATACCAGCTGATAAAGCTTCATACGGCGCTTTTGATATGTTGTATGACCAATCGCAAAAAGACGTAAAGGAAATTATTGAAGATGCTGCAAAATCCAATGCTGCTGATGGCTCTGACGAGCAAAAAATTGGTGATTACTTTGCTTCATTTATGAATAGGAAAGACAGGGATGCCAAAGGAATAACTCCTATGCTGCCTGATTTAAAAGCAATAGATGCTATTGCTAACTATTCTGATTTGGCGACATATTTTGGTAAAGCCAATCGTTCAGGAGTTTCTCAGCCGTTATCGATATTTGTAAATCAGGATTCCAAAAATCCTAATGAATATGCATTGACAACCTGGCAATCAGGAATTGGTCTTCCTGAAAGGGAATATTATTTAGCCTCTGATGCTAAGATGGCTGATATCCGTAAAAAATACGTAGCCCACATTGAGAAAATGCTTCAATTGTGCAACATTGCTAATCCAGCTGAAAATGCAGCTAAAATCATGGCTCTTGAAACTACAATTGCTTCAAGCCAGATGAAAAAAGAAGATACCCGCGATGTTGTTAAACTCTACAACAAATATAATATTGCCGATTTAAAAACATTAACGCCAGATTTTGACTGGTCAGCTATGCTTAAGGCTGCCGGGATGGATAAGGAAAAATCAATTATCATATCACAGGTTGAATACACTAAAAGTTTAAATAACATCGTTAAGAGCACGTCTCTTGATACTTGGAAAATCTACCTCAAATGGGGATTAATCAACAGAAATTCCAACAGACTTAATTCGGCTTTAGACCAACAAAGTTTTGAATTTTACGGCAAAACCCTATACGGAACCGAAAAACAGGAAGAAGACTGGAAGCGTGGTGTAAATGCTGTTAACGGAGCGTTAGGTGAAATAGTTGGAAAAGTATATGTTGAAAAACATTTCTCACCTGAAGCAAAAGAGCGTATGGTTACTATGGTGAAAAACTTATTAAAGGCCTATGCTGAAAGCATCAAAAAACTAGACTGGATGAGTGCTGATACTAAAAAACAGGCTCTGGCTAAAGTTGATAAGTTCATGATTAAAATTGGCTATCCTGACAAATGGAGGGATTACTCTTCATTAAAAATCGCTAAAAACGATATGTATGGAAACTCGGTAAGAGCAAATGAATTTGAATACCAAAGAAACTTAAACAAACTAGGAAAACCTGTAGATCGTACTGAATGGGGCATGACTCCGCAAACGGTAAATGCTTACTATAATCCATCACTTAACGAAATTGTTTTCCCTGCTGCAATTTTACAGCCTCCTTTCTTTGACCTCAAAGCGGATGATGCTGTAAATTATGGTGGTATCGGAGCTGTTATCGGTCACGAAATAGGCCACGGATTTGATGATGAAGGAAGTGCTTTTGATGGAGATGGTGTAATGAAAAACTGGTGGACTGCTAACGATTTAAATGCATTTAAAGCCAGAACAGGAGCTTTGGTTGCTCAATATAGCAGCTTTAAGGCATTCCCTGATTTGAATGTTAATGGTGCATTTACTTTGGGAGAAAATATTGGCGACCTTGGAGGTTTAAGTATTGCTATCAAAGCGTATAAAGCCAGCCTAAATGGTAAAGAAGCTCCGGTTATGGATGGCTTCACCGGAATGCAGCGATTCTTCCTCGGCTGGGGACAGGTTTGGGGTGAAATTGCCCGTGAAGAAGCAATCCGTAGCCAAATCGCAAGCGACCCACATTCACCAGCTAAATTCAGGATTAACGGTGTTGTACGTAATGTGCCGGAATTCTATGAAGCCTTCAACGTAAAAGCAGGAGATTCTCTATATCTGGCTCCTGATAAACGAGTTAAAATTTGGTAATCCAAAATAAACAAAAACCCAATACTCAGGTATTGGGTTTTTTTTATTCATCTTCCTGAATAATACGATATAGGAGGAAAATGTAATATAAGTAATTGGCAAATTTTCATTATGTTTGAAATGACAACCAATACTTTTGAGGAGATGAAATCCAAAATTACCCTATCACTTCTTATACTACTTGCTTTAATTCCAACTTTAAGCAAGGGCCAAATTGCCATCAGCAATATTAATGAAATTGCTAAAATCAAACTTGGCACTACTTTTTTTGCCATGAAGGATCCGGCTTCTCCCAAAGTTGCTGCCTACATAGATGCTATTAAGAAGAACTGGACTTTATCTAAAGTAGTAGAATGCATCAAATATACTGATGTTGAAAAAAATATTACTCCTAATAATTCATTTGTTACCATTGGCGCCAATATGACAAGCTCCAACAGCACGTCTTTGAGCGAAACTAATTTTTATCTGGAATTTTGGACTACCAACGGCAAATTTGTTTATGACCCAAAAAAAAGAAAACACTTTAACCCTGAAGATAAAATTCTGATTGCGAGTATAGAATTATTTCCTGATTTCTTTTTACAGAATAATCCAAGTTCTGTATACAAAATCGATTATGATTCTGCCGGACATCTCAAAAACTGGAGTGCCGGTATTCTGGGAAATTATATCGGACAGGTGGTAACACTGCTTAATACGGCTACTGCAAGAGAAACGAAAACTGATTTCCTGAATAAAAGTGAATTATCAAAAATAAGTACACTTTACATTCCGGATTACGTGCTGACTAAATTCAGTAAAAATTCAGATGATGAAAGCAAGAAACTGGATCCAAAAGAGTTATCAGAGGTTGGAGGTTTGAGTTACAAAATAGTAACCACAGAAGAATTGGATGCAAAGATTTTAAATGATAAAACTGCTTTTTACTATTTAATGCTTATCAAGACCAATACCGGTAAATGGATAACGGTTACCAATGCCCAAACGGGTGAAATTGTTTATTCGGCTTCAGGTTCGTCTACCAATTTCAAGCCCTCCGACTTGAAAGATTTACAGAAGACTATTCAGAAAAAATAATTATTCTTCAACCAGCATGGCGGCTAATTGCTCGTCCCTACCATAAATATCCTTGTAGAAATTGATATTGCCTTCATCATCTACAAATGCAGTAAAATAGCCAATATATACCGGAATTTTATTTTTAAGAGTATACCATACTTCCTTACTTTTATGCATCGCCTTGTCAATTTTTTCCGGGGTCCAGTTAGGATCATCCATTAGAATCAGATTGGCTAATTCTTTTGGTTTTTCAACCCTTATACATCCATGGCTGAAGGCTCTTTTTTCTGAGCTGAATAGGCTTTTGGAGGGCGTATCATGCAGGTAAATATTGTTGGTGTTAGGGAAAAGAAATTTTACTAAACCCAATGAATTTGTTGGCCCGGGTTTTTGACGGACATTGCCGTTATTCCATTCCATATTATGTTTAGCCAGATAGTTTTTGTCTTTTTGCATTTCCGGCAGGATTTCGGTTTTGATGATATTAGGAGTCACGTTCCAATAAGGGCTGAAGACAATATAACTCATCATTCCACTAAAAATAACCGTCTTGTTCAAGGTATTACCTACAACCACATTTGAGGTAAGCGCAATCTTTCCATCTTTGTAGTAATTGAGTCTGTAAGACGGTATGTTAACTACGATAAATTCTTTGGCTTTTACCAAATCAGGGGAAATCCACCGACAGCGTTCCATGTTAACAATAATAGTTTTGATACGCTCACTAACCGGAACATTCATTTCCTGAATGTGTTTTGGCAAAATGGTTTTATCCAATGTAAATCCGTTGCGTTTTTTGTATTTCAATACCGCCTGCTGAAGGGAATATCCGTAAAGCTGCCTGCCCGAATCTTCAGCAATATCTCCGGTAAGGAAAAGCCTTTTCCTGATTTTGGCAACTACCTCCGAACTGTCTCCAGGTTTAATTGAAACAAAATCCGCTGGCAAAACAATAGAATCCCATCCTCCTTTCTGTTCAATTTCACGGTAGTGCTGCAATACATTTTTGAGTTTATAATACTGGGCAATATGCTGCTCATTGTTATCAATAAGTTTAGGGTCAACCAAAAGTGAATCCAGATAACCAACATAGCTCTGCTTTTTCCGTGGCAGGTACCATTCGAGTTCCTTGAGCTTGGTACTGTCAATACCCTGAAGCGTTTTATTTACATAGAAAAAGTAATAATTGGACAAGAACAACTCTGTATCGATATCCGGCGTTCCTGTATTTTTCTGAAGCAATGCATCCAAACTCTCCTTATAAGGGAGCTTGGCCTGAACCCCGTCCAGCGATAGATTATTGATTTTATTATAAATAACATCTGCTGTTTCCTTTCTACCTTTTTTATCATACCAGATGAAATCAAAATTGTTTTTATTATATAAATCGATGACCTGTTTTTTATAAAGTACAAGTTTAGGGTATTTGGCATAAAAAGCCGATATAAGACTACTGTCAAACGACACCACAAATGTAGTTGTCTTCTTTTTTGGAGCAGGGGCTTTACTTTTTTTGTGGTCGCAAAACCAACTGGTTAGTAATATTCCCAATATCAGAATTATTACAAGAAAGCCATATCCTTTTGCTTTTTTCATCAAGAAATCCTTTATTTATTTTTATAAAAATACAAAAAGTAAGGCTATTTAAAGCTGTATATTTAC
>CAMFLD010000028.1 GCA_945957245.1 uncultured Flavobacterium sp.
GATTATGGGAGGAGCCGGAATCAGTCAGTTAGATGATTCTGAAGAAAATATCTGTGAATTGCAGAAGATGTATTTTCTGCATGAAATGAGAGGAAAAGGTATTGGTCTTCAAATGATACAAAAATGTCTGGACAAGGCAACAGAGTTAGGCTATGAAAAATGTTATCTCGAAACGCTTCCCGAAATGTTGGCAGCGCAACATTTATATAAAAAAATGGGTTTTGAGTATCTTTGTGCTCCAATGGGAGGCACAGGCCATACTAACTGTCCGGTTTGGATGATAAAGAATTTGTAAATGACAATCAAGAATTACAGAACCATTTTTAACAAAGAGCTGGAGTCGCTTTTCGATGAACAGGAAATAGAGAGCTTTTTCTTCATTATAGTAGAAAAACTACATCAGATGAAACGGATTGATTTGGCACTCAATCCCGAAGCGGTGCTGGATGGTTTGCATCTAAAGCAATGGAAAAGCATTGTAGCTGATTTGAAAAGACAAAAGCCAATCCAATATATTTTAGGAGAAACAGAGTTTTTCGGACTTAAATTTGAAGTCAATGAAAATACACTAATTCCACGGCCTGAAACGGAGGAATTGGTTCAGTGGATTATTGATGACGAAAAAAAGCGTGAGTATAAAACAGGGTGTAAAATACTTGATATTGGTACGGGAAGTGGTTGCATTGCTGTTTCATTGGCAAAAAATATTCCTCGAACCGAAGTTTTTGCCATTGATGTTTCCGAACAGGCTTTGACTACAGCCATAAAAAATGCCTCAATAAATGCGGTAAATGTGCATTTTATCAATGCAAATGTTTTGGCTTTAGATGATTTAAACAATTTTCATGCTGACACCGGACACCCAACTTTTTTTGATGTAATTGTATCCAATCCGCCTTATGTACGAAATCTGGAGAAGGCTGAAATTAAACCTAATGTTTTGGAATACGAGCCTCATCTGGCTCTTTTTGTAGAAGATACAGATGCGTTGCTTTTTTACCGTAAAATAGCCCAATTGGCATTAAAAAATCTTAGTCCGAAAGGGAAACTGTATTTTGAAATCAATCAGTATCTTGGCAATGAAACGGTTCAGTTGCTTGAAAGTCTGGGCTTTAAAAATATCGAATTGAGAAAAGATATTTATGGTAATGACCGAATGGTATCAGCTCATTACTCATAACGCAAAGCTTCGATAGGGTCGAGGCGTGAAGCTTTTATCGCTGGGTATAATCCTGAAACCAAAGCTACAATAAAGCTAGTGATAACAGCGGCCATCATGGCTCCCCAAGGGATTACGAAATCCCATTTGGCAGCAATACATATTCCGTATCCAATCAATATCCCAAGGATGATTCCTATGGCACCGCCCATTTGGCCAATGGTAAGGGTTTCTATAAAGAACTGCCACGCAATGGTTCTTTTCTTTGCGCCCAATGCTTTTCTAACTCCAATTTCGCGGGTTCTTTCGGTTACAGAAACAATCATGATATTCATAAGTGCAATAGAAGAACCAAGAACTGTAATGATTCCCATAATCCAGGCTGAACTTCCTAAAACGTCAGTTAGTTCGGCAATTTTATGAAGTAAATCATCGCTTCGGGAGATACCGAAGTTGTCTTTTTCCACGGGATTAAGTTTCCTGATTTGACGCATGGTGATTATAGCATTGTCAATGGCCGCATCGAGCAATTCTTTCTTTTGAATCATAGTGCTCAGGGAATAATTGATATTGGGTGCTGAGAAAAGAGAGCGGGCAACCTGAATCGGAATCATAACACGAAGGTCACGGCTGTTGCCAAAGGTTGAGCCTTTTTCTTTTAATACCCCGATAACCTTGAACTTAGCGCCACGGATGGATAAGGTTTTGCCAATTGGATTTACATCTTTCAGTAATCCTTTGGTTGCAAAATCCGAACCAACAACACAGGAGTACACATTATTAGAAATATCAAAAGAGTTAAAATTACGGCCTTGGGTCACTTCAAGTCCGGAGTTGGGCATATAGTATTCGTCTACTCCCAATACGCTAATTTCGGGATCGGTTTTTTGGTTTTCAAATTTCACTTCGGCTTTAGATGTTGCCGTAAATGATAGTGAAGTCTGTGTTAACGGATAGTTGTATTTTTCCTTGAATGCTTTAGCCTGAGGATAGGAGATGATTGGATTGATTTGTTCTACTTCATTTCCTCCATCTCCACGAAGCGTATTTTCGTATTGTGAAATATTGAACGTATTGGAACCCATGGAGGCAAAACTGGAAGTCAGGTTGTAATCAAGTGCGGTTACCACGGTAAGGATTGCTACCAATGCCATGATTCCGATTGCAATAATAATAATCGTTAGAATAGTACGCAGCAACTGTGTCCTGATAGAACCCAATGCAATCTTGATATTTTCGTTAAGTATTCCTAATTTCAGCATATTGCAAATTTGTCACTAAAGTACAGCTTTTGTTACAGCAATTGTTCTCAAAAGTCCATAAAAAAATAGATATTTGCAAAGCAATTACGAATTGGGAATTATAATTTTATCAATTCGTAATTCGTAATTTTCTAATTCATAATTAAATTCAATGGCATCAAAACCAAGTATTCCAAAAGGAACAAGAGATTTTTCACCGGCTGAGGTTTCCAAGCGTAACTATATCATTTCGATTATGAGGCATCATTTTGAAAAGTTTGGTTACCAGCCTATAGAAACGCCGTCGTTTGAAAACTCAGAAACCCTGATGGGAAAATATGGAGAAGAAGGGGACCGATTGATATTTAAAATATTAAATTCGGGTGATTACTTAATCAGTATTGAAAAGATATTAAAATATCGAACATATTTAGACGAATTTTTTAGTATAAAATATTTTGAGAAAATTATCGAATATATAATAAAGTTAAATCATTATTTTTTTTCAAATCTTAAATAAATTAATAAAGACCAATTTTATAATTAACAAAAAGAATATATAAAGGAAGTATCAAATAATTTTCTTGAAAATAGGATTAAACTTTTAGAATTTGATTTAATTCAGCAAGATGTTAAAGATAAAATAGTTGAAATTATAAAATCTAATAGGGATGAAATTGATAGAACAATTATAAGTATTTTATATTTTGACAATTATAAATTATCATGGCTGCATTTAAGAAATCAATTATTGATAAAAATAATAACTAATACAAATTATAAAGATTTTTCAACATATTTAGCTAGTGAAACAGCCGAAAAAGCCCTGCGCTACGACTTAACCGTACCTTTTGCTAGATATGTTGTGCAACATCAAAGTGAGATAGAGTTTCCATTCAAGCGTTACCAAATCCAACCGGTTTGGAGGGCAGACCGACCTCAAAAAGGAAGGTTCAGGGAATTTTATCAGTGTGATGCTGATGTAGTGGGTTCTAAATCATTGTGGCAGGAAGTCGAGCTGGTGCAACTGTACGATTCGGTTTTTGCTGATTTAGGTTTGGATGGTGTTACCATTAAAATTAACAACAGGAAAGTATTGTCGGGGATTGCAGAAGTCATTGGTGCTTCGGACAAACTGATCGATTTTACTGTGGCGTTGGATAAACTGGATAAAATAGGAGAGGACGGCGTGAAGAAAGAAATGTTGGAAAAAGGCATTTCTGAAACGGCTTTGGAAAAAGTACAGCCGTTGTTCAATTTTACGGGTTCCATAGAAGAGAAACTTGAAAAGTTATCATTATTGCTTTCTACTTCAGAAGAAGGAAAGAAAGGAATTGAAGAGTTACAGTTTATTTGTGATAATATAGCAAAATTGGGTCTTAAGAAAGCCATTTTGGATTTGGATGTAACCCTGGCTCGTGGATTGAATTATTACACAGGAGCTATTTTTGAAGTGGCAGCTCCGCCGACGGTTGCGATGGGCTCCATAGGCGGGGGCGGAAGGTATGATGACTTGACCGGAATCTTTGGGCTTAAGGATATGAGCGGTGTAGGGATTTCGTTTGGGCTTGACCGTATTTACCTAGTAATTGAAGAACTTGGACTTTTTCCTCAAACTGTAACGACTGCGACCAAAGTAATGTTTCTTAATTTTGGCGAAAGCCAGGCTTTTGATGCTATGAAAGTTATTACTGTATTAAGGGATAATAATATCAAAGCCGAAATGTATCCTGATCATGCTAAAATTGATAAACAGTTTAAACATGCCGAACGTAGAGGGATTCCTTTTGTTGTAAAGGGAATTGATAACGGGATATTCAGCTTAAAAGATATTCAGACTGGTGAGCAATTCCAGATGGATTTAGATGAACTGCTTAAAAAATTGTCTTAAAGCAAAATATAATTTACTTATCTCGTTTAAACAAGATGCTATAAAATGAAAAATCCCCGAAGCTTCGGGGATTTTCAGTTATTGCAGTTTTAGTGTCAAATAAAGTGCAAAATGATTATTTTTTTACCAGGATTTTTTTAGAGATATCGCCACCGTCAGTCATTACTTTTACGATGTAAGTTCCGGTGCTGATATCTGAAACCTGTAGTTGGATATCGGCTTGATTTTGGTTATCTACTTTCCATTCTGTTACTTTTTGTCCCAGTAAGTTGAATAAGGCAACCGATTTAACCGTTACTTCCTGTAGTGGATTTTTGATGTTAATCACGTTATCGGATTGTGAATGTGTAATTCCGATATTATGATTTTCCTGATGATCAACAGTTCCAAGAGAAGTTCCGTCTGTGAATCGCAATGAGAATCTTGTATCATAAGTACCAGCAGGCAGGTTTACCGTAAATGGCTCCGACTTGATGCTGTTGTAAGTATTCGTTACACTGTCATAAATATAAATCTGCTGATTTTCATCAAAGTTTTCTTTATTATCAACACGGAATGTTACGTTACCTGATGTTGCATTTTTAACTCCTAACGGATAGATGTTGTTTGCGTTGAAGAAACCTTCTCCACTGATGTTAAGTTTGTCTGTTCCGTTGATGAAATACATATCGTTTGTTGGAGTTTCAATACTTAAGCCATCATAACCATTATCATAACCTGATGTAGCGTGCTCATTCATGAACCCGATTAGGATTTGTCTGTAATAATTGTCAGTAGATGTATATCCAAGATGCAATTTCATAAAGTGCTCATCTACGAATTCGTCTTCCGCATTGTTCATTGCCGGATTTGAAGCAGCAACAGTAGCATTAGCACTTCTAAACAAAGTATAGGAATTCACGGCATCATCTTCTTTAATAAACAATCTTTGAGCATTATTGAAGGTAATTGTTCCACCAGTTGTTGAACCGGTTACAAAGAAACCTTGTCCAACCGGAATAAATCGCTTCGCTACTTTAGAACTAGAACCTAATCCGCTTATTCCTGCTGGAGCTACAGGTGCTGTTCCTCCGGTTTTTGTATAGGTTCCATAACCTCCCTGATATTGAATAGTCGTGTGAGAAGTATTGGTACTATAATGTTGCCAGAAGTACAATGTACCTTTGATTGATGTAGCATTATCATCAATGAATTTATCAGCATCAATGGCAGATGGATAAGGATTACCACATAAATTAAGGTTACCTGCTCCAACAGTAGATGTAATAGTTCCGTTGTTTGGTTTTCCAACAAAAGTATAGTTTTGATCTGGAGTTGCAGCTCCGGCTCCTTTCATTGTAAATCCTTGTCCCGGCAGTAAAGTTCCGTTTTGTCCAACAGATGACCAGTTAGCATAAGAGTTGGTTGAGTTTTGGAATTTGAATATCCAATAGCTGCTCAATGTAATTGGTGTTGTTGGCGAACCATTAATACCGGTGGTCCATTGTAAAGATTGAGGCGAACTTGCATTAGTTCCGTCTTTCATTACTGCGGCTACTGAGAAACCATGATTGATGGTTGTATTATTAATAGTACTCACAGGGCATGACCAGTAGTTGTAATTGTACTTATTAGACTGTCCTTGTTGGTCTCTTTCAAGTGACCCTGAACTGGTAACATCTAAATCAGAATTAGTAGTTTCAATCAACTGCGATTTTCCAACTAAGTCTATTTTACCATCTAATTTCAAATACCAATCATTCTGAAGTTTCGTATCGTTGGTCATGTTTACCGTGATTCCCGGATCAACAAACAAGGCTAGGTTAGTAGTGTTTGCTGTTTCAGTGATATTATGTTTCACCTGAACAATAGAATAATCGTAATCAATAACATCTAAACCACGGATGTCTTTTGTTGTATTGTTAATAGCTGTTGCAAATGAACCTGCTCTAACAGTTACAAATGGCATTGGAGCTTCCTGGACTGCGATAACTTTGTGGTTATACATTTTCATACCGCTTCCTGTGTCGATGGCTGCTGTAGTTAAATCATCTACAATATCATCTTTATAAGTGTCCATTCTGTAGTATCTCAACAAGTTAGCATAAGGAACTGAACCCACATCTTTTGGAACAATAGCACCTCTTACCTGAGAAGCATTATTCTGGATTTCCTGATATACCATTCTTTGAACCTGTGTTGCTGTAAGTGCTACATTGAACACTCTTACTTCATCAATTTTACCTTTGAAGTAGTTTGTTGCCGAAGCAGGCTCTCTACCTAAAGTTAGTTTAGTAGCATCTGCAGCGATACTTCCAGAAAGGGCTACACTTCCTACTGATTTTCCGTTTAGGTATAAGGTAAGTGTACCTCCGCCATAAGTGGCCGCAACATGATACCATTGTGCTGTATTTAATGGTGTGCCGAAAGTTAAGGTTGTGCCATTTACAGTAGCCTGAAGTGTTTTTGAACTTGAAATTCTAATGTTGAATTTATCCTGTCCAACTACTACACCAGTTCCGCTGAAGGCTGGGTTTAAGTCAACCCAGGCCATTAATGATGCATTGGCTAATCCACCTAAAAGAGATACGTTTTCTGCATAATCATTTCTTCCGTCAAAACTTAGGTATAGTTTAGTATTCAGGTCTCTTGGTGATCCTCTTAAGACATCATCAGTATCAAATACATTTGGAATACCATCTAAATCAGAATCTCCTGTTCCGTCAATTCTTCCATCACCATTAGTATCATAACTTCCATAAAGACCGGTTTGGATATCATTGATACCATCATCATTAGAATCTAACTGAAGGTAGTCAGGAATACCATTAGAGTCACTGTCCTGAGCGTAAGCTCTAAAAGCAGAACCAAATGCAGTTGAGTTATCGAATCCATTCAACAATCCGTCTCCTTCTGTATCACCACCATCACCTTTACCATCATCGTTGATGTCGCCGTCACCATTAATAAGACCTGCTTCATCCACATCCCATAAAGTATCATTATCACTGTCTAAGTCCAAGTGGTTGTATACTCCATCTCCATCTGTATCAGGAATTGAATAAGTACCTGCTGTTATTTTTGCATCAATATAATCATTGATACCATTTCCGTTTGCATCAACCCAGTTTGAAGAGTTGGTTTTATCCATGGTACCGGTATTGTTGCTGTATTGTTTGAAACCAGCTTCTTCAATATCCGGAATACCATCGTTATCAGAATCAACATCAAGGATATCGGCAACACCGTCACCGTCTGTATCCACACAGTTTTGGTTAATGATAATTTGTACATCATCAATAAAGTTTCCGTATGACAATCCTCCTGTTGAAGAGATAGCGGTAAAAGCCAATACAATTTGAGTTTGTCCAACCGGGATTGCATAGGTTCCTGAATAAGAACCCCAAGCCGTATTACCATCGGTCATTGTTGCAACTGTTGTAAGTGTTGCTAAATCAGGACCAAATCGTACAGCAGCTGTATCTGTCCCTGATCTTCCTCGGTGTTTAATAGCCCAGCTGATAGAACCTCCAGCTCCGTTAAGGCAAAATGTTTGGTAAAGGTTACCCGCTACGTTAGCATTCAGCTCAGCAAATTGGTTACCTGCTGCTGCAGGAACTCCATTAAACCCTGTACTCCAGATTTCTATATAATTCTCAGCACTGTTATTCCATCCCGGTACATTACCAGATGGTTCGATACTGTACGTTGAAGGACCAATAACCGGAGCTTCAAAGCTACCATTTACGAATGGATCACTCACACAGGTACCACACTCAATTGTATCAATGATACCATCATTATCATCATCCTGATCCGTATTATTTTCTACACCGTCTCCGTCGTTGTCCAATAAACCTGTTCCCTGAATAGCAAAGATGTATGGGTTTTCATCACTGTCATTATTGACAATATTGATTTGCGCACTTCTGGTAAATACGGCACTTGGATTAAAAGTAACCTGAAATGTAGTACTTCCGTTAGCGCCCACAGATAATGTTCCCGGATTTGCAGTAATAGAGAAATCAGCTGCATTAGTTCCTGAAATGGTTGGATTAGAGATAGTAAGTGGAAGCGTACCTGTATTTTTTATGGTAAATGTACGTGTGATTGTTGCCAAATTGATATCGGCTGCGCCAAAGTCAGTTCCGTCATTTACAGAAGTAACCATGTCACCACTGGCGATTGAAAGCCCTAATCCCTGTACATCAATTTCTCTGGTAGTACCAGTACCCTGAATATTAAAGTTATATGGATTTTCATTACTATCATTATTGGATATAGTGAAAACAGCCGATCTTGTTCCTAATGCTGTAGGAAGGAATGTAATTGTAAATGTAGCACTGCTGAAAGCCGGTATAGAAGCAGGCGGTGCAGTAGTAATGGTAAATTCAGATGCATTAGTACCAGTAATTGTTGGTGTGCCCAATGTCAGTGTAATGTTTCCGGTATTGTAAATAGTAAAAGTTCTTGTTCCGTTTGTTGAACCAAAGTCAGTCCAGTCAGTAGTAGAAGGAGTTGTATCTCCGTCAACAATTGAAGTAGCATTTCCCTGAATGTCAATCTCAGGAATTATACCAAAACCTTGAATAGAATAATCATAAGGATTTTCATTAGTATCATTGTTAACAATACTAATACTAGCAGTTCTTGTGTTAATTGCTGATGGATTAAAAGTCACCACAAAAGTAGTGCTTGAATATGCAGCAACAGTTGAAGCTGGTGCAGTAGTCACTGAAAAATCCGAAGCATTGGTACCACCGATAGTTATTGCACCGATAGTCAATGGAATATTTCCAAGGTTACGGATGGTATAAGTTCTTGTTCCGGCAACGTTACTAAAGTCGGTCCAGTCAGAAGTTGACGGAGTAGTATCTCCATCAACAATACTAACACCATTACCCTGAATATCTATTTCCTGAAGAACTCCTGTTCCCTGTATAGAAAAATCATAAGGATTTTCATCACTATCATTGTTCACGATAGAAATATCGGCAGTTCTTAAACCAACAGCTGTTGGGGTAAAAGTTATAGTAAATGTTGTGCTTGCGCCAATAGCTACTGTAGCACTTGGAGGAGTTGTTACAACAAACTCACTTGCATTCGCTCCTGAAATTGTAATTGCACCAACAGTAAGCAAAGCACTTCCCACGTTACGGATAGTAAACGTTCTGGTAACAGTAGCACTTCCAAAATCAGTCCAGTCAGTTGTTGAAGGAGTAGTATCGCCGTCCACAATTGAAGTAGCATTACCTTGAATATCAATTTCAGGATAATTTACAGTAGCAACAACTGCAGTTCTTGGAGTAGAAGAGCAGCTTCCGTTTACAGCCTCTACATAAAAAGTAGTTGTGGCAGAGATGGTAGGAGTCGTAAAGCTTGTACCGGTACCCAATGAAGATCCGCCAGTTGAAGCAGCATACCAGTTTAAAGTAGCACCTGCAGAACCTGTAGCACCTAATAGTACAGTTCCCGTACCGGTTCTTGAACCTGGGGTAGTTCCTGTTACTGATGGGGTAGTAGTTATGGTTAATGTTTTCGTAGATGTTGTGTTACCACAAGGAGCATTACCATAAGCAGTCAATGTAAGCGTTACACTTCCTGCAGTGATATCAGCAGCACTTGGAGTATAATTGCATGTTGTTAATGAAGTAGGATTTGTGAATGTTCCGGTTCCGCTTGAAGTCCATAAAATACTTGACTGATAAGCTGCACTGGAACCCGTAGTGATGTTTACAGCACCGTAAGTTGAACAAGTAGTCATTGCAGGTCCTGCAACAGCAGTTGGAGTAGTATTAAGGGTTATAGTTTTGGTTGAAACTGCAGGTGCACAGCCATTATTTGTTGCAGTAAGTGTAATAGTTATACTTCCGGCAGTAATATCAGCAGCACTTGGAGTGTAAGAAGCAGCACCTAATGAATTTGGATTCGTAAAAGTCCCAGTTCCACTTGAAGTCCAGGTTACACCAGTCTGACTAGTTGCTGTGGCTCCTGTCAAGCTTATCGCACCGCTTGAATAGCATAAAGTTTGGTTAGAACCTGCCGAAACAGTCATTGCTTTGCTAATTACTAATGATTTTGTTGCAGTAGCATTAGCACAAGGACTGTTTCCATTAACCGTTAAAGTCAATGTAATGGTACTACCTGCTGAATTTTCAGCAGCAGTTGGAGTATAAGTACAAGCAGTTAATGAGGTTGCATTAGTTAGGGTACCAGCTCCTGATGTTGTCCAAGTTACCGAAGTATAATTTGTAGCAGTAGCACCTGTTGTGATATTTACAGCACCTGTTGTTGAACAAGTATTGATAGTTGAACCGGCTGAAGCTGTTGGAGCTGCTTTAATAGTTAATGTTTTAGTAGAACTAACATTTGGACAGCCTCCATTAGTAGCTGTTAAAGTCAAAGTAACACTTCCGGCTGAAATATCAGCAGCACTTGGAGTATAAGTACAAGTAGTCAAAGAATTAGAATTGGCAAAAGTACCCGTTCCACTTGATGTCCAAGTAACAGAAGTCTGATTTGTAGCACTTGCACCTGCAGTAATATTTACAGCACCACTATTCGAACAAGTGGTTACATTAGTTCCCGCAGCTACAAGCATAGCACTTCTTACAGTTAATGTTTTTGTTGAAGTTGCATTAGCACACGGACTGTTTCCGTAAGCTGTCAATGTTAATGTAACACTTCCTGCAAGGATATCAACGGCACTAGGGTTGTATGTGCATGTTGTTAAAGAGTTAGCATTGGTGAACGTACCTGACCCACTTGAAGTCCATAATACAGAAGAATAATTTGTAGCACTTGAACCTGCTGTAATGTTAACAGCTCCGGAAAGAGTACAGGTATTGATAGCTGTACCGGCAACAGCAGTGGCTGCACCAATAATAGTAAAAGTTTTGGTTGAGGTTGCATTAGCACATGGACTGTTTCCGTTAGCTGTCAAAGTCAAAGTAACACTTCCGGCTGAAATATCAGCAGCACTTGGAGTGTAAGTACAAGTAGTCAAAGAATTAGCATTGGCAAAAGTACCGGTACCGCTTGAGGTCCACAATACAGATGTGTAATTTGTAGCACTAGAACCGGCGGTAACATTTACAGCTCCTGAAGAAGAACATGCTGTTATTGCTGTTCCCGCTACAGCAGTTGGAACACTATAAATTGTCAATGTTTTAGTTGATGTACTATTAGAGCAAGGAGCATTTCCATTAGCTGTCAAAGTTAAAGTAACACTTCCTGCAGCAATATCAGCAGCACTTGGAGTATAAGTACAGGTTACAATTGAGTTAGGGTTAACAAATGTTCCTGTTCCGCTTGATGTCCAAGTAATACCTGTTGCATTAGAAGCACTGGCTCCGGCACAAATGTTCACCGCTCCGGAAGTAGAACAAGTACTTATCGCTGTTCCGGATACTGCTACCGGTGATAAGTATATGGTAACAGTGTTGGTATTGTTTGCAGAAATTGTGCTTGAACAATAAGAAGATGCAAGGTTGGTTATTGTTACAGTAGTGGTACCTGCATTTAATGTAGAAGTTGTAAAAGATCCATTTCCTGCAGATGACACGGTCATTGTGGCTGTATTACCAGTTGCAGTTGTAGCTCCTGATAAATTGTAAGTAACTGTATAGGTTCCAACAGGTAATGATGATGTAGTTCCTGTAACAGTAACAGTTGTTGATGATACACCACATATTGGACCAGCTGCGTTTGTTGATGATAATGCATAAGTAGGACAAGTGTAGGTAATTTTCATGAGTCCACTACCACCATTTCCTCCATTTGAGCTTTTGGTTCCGCCACCACCACCACCACCGTAGTCAGCTCCAATGCTTCCTGCAGCAGCATTTGCAGTTGAACCGGCTCCACCAGCCCCACCAGAAAGCCCTCCTGAAGTTCCGCCAGAGGCAATGCTTCCAGCACCTCCATTAGCAGAACCACCTGCTCCACCACCACCACCGGAACCTGTAGTGTTACCATTGGCACCAGAACCACCATTTTTAGTTCCGTTACCACCACCACCACCATTTCCACCTGTGGAGTAAGCTTTTCCAAAAGCACCACCTGTGGCAGTTACAGTTGAAGAGAAGAATGTTGCTGTCGTATTTCCTCCTGAGGTACCATTAGCACCTGCAGAAGTTCCTCCAACCCCGGCATTACCCACAGTTATAGTGTAAGTTGTTCCCGGAACAACAGTGACAGAGTTATTAACAGAACAGCCTCCGCCTCCGCCTCCGCCTCCGCCTTGTTTATTTGAGGTTCCACCGTATCCACCACCGCCACCGGCTCCATAGGCTTCCACCTGAACAGTTGTAACACCGGCAGGAGTGATAAATGAACCACTGGTAGTATAGGTTTGGGTTTGTCCGTTTCCGACAGTTGTTGCTATTAATAGAATGATTAATAGCAATGATTTTTCCGATTTAAGTAATAATTTTTTCATAACTCTGGGGTTAGTATGATTTTTTATTATTTAAATGAAGAGTTCAGCTTCATTTTGTTTTATTTGACAATCCAAAACTAGGCAGGATAATTTAAATAATCGATAAAAAGCTAAAAAAAATCGATGAAATGCACTTTTTGATGTTTTTTAAATGTAAAATACTTACAATATGTTTATTTTTTGTTTGATATGTGCCTTTACATTTGGCTCTGTCTCTTATACACATCTGACGCTGCCGACGATATGCAGTGTGT
>CAMFLD010000029.1 GCA_945957245.1 uncultured Flavobacterium sp.
GTTCTTGTTTCTGTAAACCTTCACAGGAAGGAAAGACAGGAAATTTTTCAGATTCTTTTTGAGAAACTTGTGCACTGGCAATACCCGCCAAAAGAAAAAATAGAAACGTATAAATGCTTTTCATCCTTGATAAATAGGTCAATCCTGTGAAGGATTTTTGTTCAAGGGATAAAAGTAAAAAAAAGTCCCGACTAATCGGGACTTTTTTTATTTTGGGTGATGCGCAGTCTTTTGTCTTTTAATGAATGCAAAAACACTTAATCCGAGCAAGGCTCCGGTAAGGTTTGCCAAAACATCATATATATCGGCATGCCGTGTAGTCGTGAGTAACTCTTGTAAAATTTCAATCAAAATCCCGTAACCTATTGAAAACGCTACAATTCTGATCATTTTTGAAATCTTAATTTTTTCAGAGCTTTTGGTTACATAAAAACCCCAAAGCAATACGAATACAAAATGAAAAGTAACATGCACATACTTGTCAGCACTTTTTACTTTTATGGTAGGTAAATCATTAAAACTTACTAAACATAAAAAAGCAATAATGGCAGTCCAGGCAATGGCCAGACTAAGCCATCCTTTTTTAAGCACCAATGAGTTCTTTGTAGGCATCTGCCGAAAGTAAACTGTCTATTTCCGATGCATTAGCTATTTTAACCTTAACCATCCAGCCTTTTCCATAAGGATCAGTATTAACGGCTTCCGGATTAGACTCTAAAGCATCATTAAATTCAGTAATTTCTCCAGATAAAGGAAGGAACAAATCAGAAACCGTTTTCACAGCTTCAACAGTTCCAAAAACTTCATCTTTATCTAAGGTTTGGTCCAAAGTTTCTACTTCAACATACACGATGTCTCCTAATTCTTTCTGAGCAAAATCAGTGATGCCCACAGTGGCAGTATCACCTTCAATTAGAACCCATTCGTGGTCTTTAGTATACTTTAAATTGCTTGGTATATTCATTTGGTTTAAAATTTAGACTGTAAAGATAAGATTTGATATTGTAATTATTATTTAAAAAAAGGCTTAGTTTCCAAAATTATAACGCAACGTAAAACCGGACCTGATGTTCGTCAATGGGAATGATGTAGAAATCACTGGTTTTGAGAACGAATGGTCATAGAAGAAGATTGCAGTTAAGTTTTTGCTCAACGAATAATCAGCAGTAAGCTTAGCCGACCAGATATTTTGTCCACCACCCAATTGGTTGTTGTCATAATCTAAGTAACGCACAATCGTTTTATTATTTCGGTATGAGAAATCAACTTTAATGTTGATGTCACTTTTGATAATTCCGGTAGGATTATCAGCCAATTGCGAAGAAAGAATAACATCTTTGAAACGATATCCTAATCCAACCGTAAACTCTTTCCCTTGAACCTCAGTCAATAGGTTGTTATCAAAACTCATCGATAAGCTTCGGTCTTTTTTGATTTCAGCCAAGATCTTGAATGCATTTTTCATTTCAAAATCAATACGGATAAGCGGATTAAATTGCTCTACAAGGTTGATATTACCAATAATTGTTTTGTTATAGAAGTTACCAATGTCACCATTATCCTGTTTGCCCGCAACATAATCCAGATTAGAACGGAAGGAATTAATAGTATAAGAAGCACGGTAAGCATGCTGGATGGAGAAACGTTTGAAATGCTCCTTAAAGAAAGCATAACGCATCAATCCGTTATACTTTATAGTCCAGTTAGGAAGCGGGAAGTTCCTGAAAGGATCAAAAGAAACATTTTTCGCAGATTCACCACCTTTGTGGTCCACAATTCCTAATCCGGTATAAGCGGCAAGGAAGGAAGGAATCAATACCGCCTGGTTATTTTTACCAAACCCGATAGGATACCCCTGATTGGCGACATAGAAATTATAATTAGGTGAAGTCTGTGCCGGAATCGGATTCGCAGCATCACCATATCTTGGTATGGTAGCCCCACCATAATAAGCGGCAGCCAGCCTATCGGCCACAATGATTCTGTTATCCCTGAAATCCTGGAAAGCAGAAGAACCATTCTCATCACTATTCTTAAATGATGTTTTCAGCATCACAGTTGTAATAGAGAAATTACCAAAGTTGTATGGAGAAAGTGCATTGTAATCTCTATCTCCACTGTGGTCAGGGTCTATTACATACTGTTCAGAGAAATTGTTGGCAAAGGTTCTGTTACCTGTCAAGTCAATTTTGAAGTCAGGAAATAAATCAATGTTAGCTGTATAATCCAAGGTTTTGGTTATAGTATGCGTATAACTTTGGTTGAAGTGCTGGTAGTCTGTTAGGTAACCGTTTTTAGCAGCTTCATAACGAACATCTTCCTGTGAACCAAATACGAATCCTAAAGTGGGTTTAGAAGTTCCAAAGAATCCTAATCCCGGTAAATAACCCGGAAGCAACGTACCCTCATTTCGGGTATAGTTTATCTGTACATTTTTGATACTGGTCAAAACACCTTTTAATCCGTCAAGGAAAACATTAGTGTTTTTGGCAGGTTGTGCCTTCACAGCAGTTATTTTTTCACCCGGTTTAGGCAAAGTAGGTTGTTTAGGAGCTGCCGGTGTAGTTTTTTTGCCTAATCCAATATACTTGTAAAAGCTATCCATATTAAGAACGGTATTCAAACGCTGTGAAGCAGCATTCTGAATCGTGTTACCCAAGTTGTAGGTAACGTTAGGATTGTTTTCATCTGGCACAGTCTGAAGGCTCAAAGGAGCTCTTTGCCAATTGTAATCCCCAGTATAAGAATACGTAGATTTTACAAACGACAGGAATGGGATTTTGTTAAGCGGAAGCTCATAGTTCACCACAATCTGCTGGTTATGCTGATCCGGAGTTCCCGTATTCCAGAAATCAGTCCAGATGGTATTGCTGTTATCCGGCACATTATTAGCATCCATATAATTGCGGACAATATTGTGAGACGCTGCAGTAAAATTAATTTTCAGAGATTTAGTTAATGTATAATTGAAACCATATTGATAGTTGAACATGTAATTTCTTCTGAACAATGGATCAATACCGATACCGCTCACATCAACCTGTCTAAACTGCTGTTTGTTATACTGTCTGATAATATTACTGCTGAATGAAATGCTCGAAGGCAGGAAATTAAAATTAAAATCACTCAATAATTTCCAATAAGAACTTTTCTTCATGAATTTGGTCTTCTTGAAAGGTTCTATTGGTTTGTTTTGGAAAGAATAAGTATAATCTGCGGTAGTATTTACCTGTTGGTCAATATAACTTTCAATTTCATAGTTATGCTTTTCCACCTGATTGTAAGAGTAGGAGAGTGTCAGGTTTTCAGGATCGTAGACATGTGATTTTTTATCAGCAGCCCTTTCTTTCTTAACCCCTATAAAGTTGATGCTTTTACGTTTAGTAAAATCCTGTGCTCTTTTTTCAATATTATCTCTTTCAGAAGGACTGGAAGTATTAGCCAATAACTGATTCAATCGGATATCCTGATTGAATGGATCGTATTCCGGCGTAATTACCTCTTCTCCTACAGCATAATTGAAAGGCAGATTGATTCCCCATTTTTTAGGAAGTAATTTACCTAAAGCCAAATTGGTTACAATGTTATATTGTTGTGTATCCGTACGGCTTCTTTCCTGAGGCGTTTGTTCAATGGTTCCAAATCCAACAGTACTTTTTCTACCAGTTGCTGATAATGTTGCAAAGTCGGCCATATTGGTATCCATATTCATTACCGCAGCCATACCACCTTTGTTGTCCATATCGGCAAGGCGTAATTCGTTAAACCATACCTCTCCCTTAACCGGGTTGTTGGAATTGTTCATGACTCCAACCATCAGGGTACGGACTAAACCAAAATTCGGGTTCCCTTTTACTCCAATACGTAGCGAACCACGGGAAGTATTGCTGGCTAATGAAGGATCAAGTTCATAATCATTTTTATACAATACTCCGTCAACAAAATCACTCGAAGGAGCACTCATGGCCAAAATCTTTAATTTAGTCAATAAAGATGTTGGCAGGTCTATATTGTTTATTTCCGGCCAGATATCAGTATCAGCTGTAGCTCCCGGAGCGGTAACTTTTAAAGGAATCTCTACCTGATAATAGTTATTCGTGAAGTCATTTCCGAAGCGGATAAATCCTTTCATTTGGTTATCCAATAAAGGAGTACCATCACTAGGCAAAGCTTCAGCGTGTAAGAACATTTTAAGCTTGTTGTATTGACGCATGTCAACATCAACATTTTTAAATACAGCTCTGGCGTCGCCTACTTCCAAACCTTGCCCGGAAACCCTTAGGGAAAGTGACTGCTCATTTTGAGGGATGATCTGACCTCCATTGTTTTGAGGTGTCAGCTCACGCACAACTCCCGGAGGCGATACGTAGTGAATTGGTGAACGCTGAGAATTCTCTTCGATATTAACCGCTAAAACATCAAGGTTAGTATTGTCGTCGTCAGGATTAGTATCGGTAGTTTGGAAAGAATTGTTATAACGTCTCCATTCGCCTCGAACCAAATCCAAAGCTCCAAAACGCACTGTGATTGGTTTTGAGAATCCGGTCATAAATATCCTCATGAATCGGATAGAACGGAAATCAGAAATACTTCCTACCACATTAGTCGGTTGTGAAACCGGAATTTTAAACTGAATCCATCTTGCTTTAGTAGCAATCTGGTTAGGAACATCACCGGAACTAATATCTAAAAGAGGCGTTACATCGGAAACAAAGTTAGTGTTCCCCGGATTCATTCCCGGTTTAATATCTATTTTATACTCGTAGTAAGCATTGGCCTCATTCATGGTATTATCCCTGTTGATGTCTTCAACATCAGGAATTGTGGTTGAGCCTCGATTGTTGTCAGAAACATTCACCGGTGAGTTGCCCTCAGTACCATTATAATATTTGTACGCATCAAAAATGTTGGTTGCCCCAGTACTTAAGAAATACTGATAATTATCATTAGCCGGGTCATTCAAAGCCGCAAATCCCGGATCAATATTACCAAGCGTACGTTCAGCTGCGTCATTTATACCATCTAAACCAATATCCTGAGAACTTCTGTTAGAACCATCAACATCAAAAGCATAAATAAGCGACTGTGAAGACGGAACCCTACCCCAGAATGTTGGGTTGGTTGTGTTGGCATTAGCATTATTGGCAGGCAAACCGTTTTCATATTGTTTTCTGGAATCTTTTAGGATATCTTCAGAGATTTCACCCAAGTTGAAGTAAATACTACCGGTGTTGTTTGGATCAGCTTCCTGCGATGGGTTTGATGGGTCAATATAAGGATCTAAAATCCAAAACTGGATGTATTCTACGTTGCTTTGCTCAAAGTTGGTTGAATTGATGGCACGCATGATACCTCCGAAGTTTTTCTTGGCTTCCAATTCAGTAAACCCGCCAGGGTTGAGTGATGCAGGATTGTAGTTATAAGGCCCTCTTTCGTTTGGAAAATAGGATAAGTCCAAAGTTGTTACTACCTGCGATTGTCCTACGGCAATAGTGGTATTAGGATAAAGCTCCCTGCTGAAAACCTTACGGGTATTATTGGATGAGATACCATCCTGCCCGATGGAACCCGGTGAGGAATAAATTGTCGGGTCAATACTGTACCAGTTCAGTCGGGCTCTTTTATAACCATAACTTAAACCAACATCGGCAGAACCAAAATCTTCATAATCGGAAATCAGAGGTTTTTTTGGAGTAGAAGATAAGCTCCATGATAATGCAGAGCGCATATCAATTGTAGTTTGTGAACCTTCAAAATCATCTACATATACTGTTGACTCCCCTTGAAAACTGTCGTTTTTCGAAGTTCCGGGTTTTAAGAATGCTACTTCACCTCTTAAGGAGAAATTTGAAGGAACATCAGTATCAATATTTGGCAATTTATTTACCAAACGGGTTAAGAAAGGAACTTCGGTCGAGTAATTCGCATTGAATCCATAAATACTATTGTTTACAGACTCCTGACCATAATTGGATTTGCTGGTAAGTGGTCTTTCTGTCATCTTGATGAAAGTACCTCCAACCAAAAATTTATTGGAAAACTTGTGCTCCACATTGATTCCCATGAACCTGCGGGTTTGTTGTCCGAAGGTAGAGTTGTTTTCAACGGAAACCTGAATAGGTGTGTTTGATGCCTGTAAAGATGGGTCGAGAATTTGTACCCTTCCTGCCTGATAATTGACACTGTAATCGATACCTTCCTGTAATACCCTTCCTCCGGCAGTTACTACTACTGAACCACGGGGAACGTTATAGGCACCAATCGGAATTCCATCACCTCCTGAGGATTTGTATCTTCCTTTTAATTGGAATTTATTTTTCTCAGCATCCTGTAACGCAGCTGCCTGAGTACCTGTATACATGCTTCTGAATACATATTTCGCCTGGTTAGGGTTATAATCAGAAGTATTAGTTGGATCTCCATAATAGTTACCTGTAGCGGAAGGAGAAGTTTTTAATTTCTCGAATAAATATTTACCAAAAGGCTCTACGGTTGTAAATATTAATCTTCCGTTTTGCTGGTCAACGGTAAGCCCCGGAATAAAGTCAAAGAAACCATCACCACCGTCCTGAGGGTCATTGGTAGAGTTAAGACGATCTACATTAAATACCTTCAATAATGGGGTTTCGGCGACATTAGCAGGTAGCGGCGTATTGCCTACTTGAGTAATATAGTTCAACGGAGAAGGATCTGTATACAAAATGTTGAACCTGAAATCTTCCTGTTTCAACTGATAACCTCCCTGAATCTGATAGATGTTTTTCATCATCAGGTTCCAGATAGGTTTTTGCACATTCGTAAGGCTACTTTTCAACATTTTCAAAACTAAGCTTTGAGTTGAAATCGTTTGTGAAGAGGTTCCGCTAGCAGTAATTACGGTAGAATCCACACCATCGGTACCAAATTCACCCACCTGATACACCTTGTCACCAATGGTATATTGATAAGCAACAGCTAAAACTTCGTCATTGGACAGCCTTTGTTGTAACGAGATATACCCTAGCTGCGGATTAAAGGTAAATTCGTTTGGTGCCAATTTTCTGGCGTTCTCCAATTTGGAATAATCAGTACCTTCATCAACAGGAATTGTATTGTTAAATCCTCCACTGGCTGTAACCACGTCCCTGATGTTTGTATTTAATAAACCGTTTCCTGTTGAGATTCGGGCCGGGTCATACAAGTTGTTGCTGTTGTCTGAAGGTGAGTCAGCAGGATTAACAAAGAAGTTAGCAGGGTTAGCGTATTGAGCTGGGTCTACGGCAACAACTCTGTTAGTAGTTAAGCTGCTTAATTGACTTTCCCCCAAATCCTGTAAGGCTATAATATTCCTTAAGTTGTTGTTGGTGGTACTTACACGGTTTTGTTTATTGGTTACCCAAACTTCAATCCTTGTAATCTGCACCTGGCTGTTGATAAACGGATAATTGGCCAAAGCTTTGTCATAACGGTCCCTAAAGTATTGGGATAGGAAGAAGTGTCGGTCATTATCATAGTCCAGCGCAAATAATTGGAAGTCCTGGATGGTTCCGCCACCTTGCGCTGTAACCTGTTTGGTTTTTGATTTCTGCTCAGAGAAAACTCCGGTTACAGTGGTTTTCCCAAATTGTAATTGGGCTTTGACCCCAAACAAACTCTGAGCTCCTCGAATCAGGGAATTGGAAAGCGGCATACTTACATTTCCAACCTCAATTTTCTGGATAATGTCATCCTCACCGGGCTTATATTCAAGTTTGATAAGGTTTTGGAAGGCAAAAGTTGATTGAGTATCGTAGTTGGCATTAACATTCAAACGGGTTCCTACTTTTCCGTTAAGACTCATACTTATCCTTTGATTGAAATCAAAAGAAAACTGAGATCGGTTTTTAGGTGAAAAAGAAGGATTATCCTGTTTTGTATAGCGTACTCCTAAGTCCATCTCAACGGAACCTGTCGGCTTCACGTCAATGGTATTCGAGCCAAAAATAGTTTCGAAGAAGCTGGAGTTTACATAATATCTTGGCAATAAATCCCTTTTGGTTGCGGGGTCGTCTCCATTAATAGCCTTGGATTTTTTTTGGAAATACTGACGCATGGATTCACGCAATACCAATTCTTCGTACTCCTTAGGGGTCAGGATTATAGGATAATTGATGTTGAAACCATCAACGGTACGTGTGTAGATGTAGCGATTCGTAACCGGGTCGTAGGTATAAGCATTCACAATGCTGTTAGGGTCCGTAATTTCAACTTTTCCCGTAGAATAGCCTGTTGGTTCCGGTTCGGTTTTGGGTGGTTCTGAAGGCGTGACCTGTGCGTAAGAAACTCCGCTTAGCAACAGTATTATCGCTAAGAGTAGGTTTTTTATGTATGTGAATGGTTTAGTATAGTATATTGTTTTCAAGAATTATAAATTTTTTAACGCTTGTTTGATTAATGTTTCGACTCCAGCTTCCGGATTTTCCCTGATTATTTTATCAACCACCTTTTCAGCATTTTTCCTCACATAACCCAAAACCTCCAAAGCAGATAACGCTTCTTCTCTGGAAATATTGTGTTGTGCCATAGAAATTTCGTCTAAATCATAGATTTTTAACACTTTCTCCCTCAAATCCAATATTACTCTTTGAGCCGTTTTGCCTCCAATCCCTTTTATAGACTGGATGGTTCCTACATCGCCATTGCCTATAGCATGTATGATTTGCTTTGGGTCTAACGAAGACAGCATGGTTCGGGCAATCCCGGCACCAATCCCTGATACAGAAAGCAGTAATTTGAATAATTCCCTTTCTGATTTTTCCATAAAACCAAATAAAGAATGGGCATCTTCCTTGATCTGGAGATATGTATATAGTTTTACAAAATCAGTATTAGGAAGTAAAGAAAATGTATGTAGTGAAATATTAATGTGATAGCCAACGCCATTGCAGTCTATAACGACTTCAGTAGGGGATTTTTCAACTAATTTTCCTTGAATATGTGCAATCATATTTTACAAAATCTATTTCCAAATATAACAAAATTCCTGAATTGCAAAAATCTGCACCCTTTTATCGGTACAATATTACAAAATCTACTTGGCTGACATCTTTTTTCTTTTCTCTTTTTCCTGGGCATCAACTACTGCAACAGCAACCATATTCACCATTTCTTCTACGCTGGCGCCTAACTGGAAAATGTGTACCGCCTTTTCCATTCCCAACATAATCGGGCCGATGGAATCTACTTTATAGAGTTCTTTCAGGAGCTTGTACGTTATATTGGCAGCTTCCAAATTAGGGAATACCAAGGTGTTTACTTTTTTTCCAGCTAATTTTGAGAATGGGAATTTGGCTTTCAGCATATCGGCATTCAAGGCAAAGTCGGTTTGTATTTCTCCATCCACAACCAGATCCGGATAATATTTATGCAGGTAAGCTACAGCTTCACGTACTTTAGTGGCACTTTCGTTAGCAGATGAACCAAAGTTGGAAAAGGAAACCATGGCAATTACAGGTTCCATTCCAAACATTCGAACTGTTTTAGCAGTCATCAGAGCGATTTTGGCTAATTCATCTGCTGTTGGATTTGGATTAATGGCTGTGTCAGACAGGAACATTGGACCACGGTTGGTCATCATCATGTTTGTAGTCGCAATTAGGGTAATTCCCGGAGCTTTTCCAATGAGTTGCATCAATGGTTTCACAGTAGATGGATAGCTTCGGGAGTAACCGGATACCATAGCATCGGCGTCTCCATAATTGACCATCATAGCAGCAAAATAATTCCGTTCCCGCATCCATTTTTGGGCATCCAGCAATGAAATTCCACGACGTTGTCTGGATTTCCAATAACTGTCGGCATAACGTAACCTTCTGTCGTCTTCTTCTTTTGTTTTTGGGTCGAAAATAGGCACATCAGCATCCCAGCCTAATTCTTCCTTAAGCTCTAAAATTACTTCTTTGTTTCCTAAAAGTATCGGTTTAGCAATACCGTCTTCGTAGGCAATCTGCGCAGCTTTCAATACGTCAAGATGGTCTGCCTCGGCAAAAACCACACGTTTTGGATCCGTTTTTGCCCTGTTGGTCAACATTCGGAGTAATTTATTATCTGAACCCAAACGTTCCAAAAGTTCCTCCTCATATTTTTCCCAATCCGTAATCGGATGCAATGCAACACCTGATTCCATAGCGGCTTTGGCTACAGCTGGCGGTACTTTGGCAATAAGTCTTGGGTCAAATGGTTTTGGGATGATATAATCTTTTCCAAAGACAAGTTTGGTTTCGCCATAAGCAATGTTCACCTGTTCCGGTACGGATTCCTTGGCTAATTCTGCTAAAGCAACTACTGCTGCTTTTTTCATTTCTTCATTAATCTTCGTAGCTCTTACATCAAGTGCTCCACGGAAAATATAAGGAAAACCAAGTACATTATTTACTTGGTTAGGATGATCGGAACGACCGGTTGCCATAATAATATCCCTCCGGGTTTTGATGGCCAAATCATATTTTATTTCCGGATTTGGATTGGCCATAGCAAATACAATAGGGTTTTTTGCCATTCCCAATAACATTTCCGGGGTAACGATGTCACCTGTTGAAAGTCCTACAAATACATCTGTTCCTGCCATTGCTTCCTCTAAAGTTGGCGAAACGGCTTTATCTGTAGCATATTTTCTCTGATTTTCAGAAATCCTTTCATCGTCTTTCCGCAGAGCCCCTTTGCTGTTAAACATTAGGATGTTATCTTCTTTTACTCCGAAAGAAACGTAAAGGTTGGCACAGGCAATGGCTGCTGAACCTGCTCCCGAAATGACCATTTTGATTTCATCTATTTTTTTTCCGGCCAATTCTACTGCATTCAGTAACGCAGCAGAAGATATTATGGCGGTACCATGCTGGTCATCGTGCATTACCGGAATATTAAGCTCTTCTACAAGCCTTCTTTCAATTTCAAAAGATTCCGGGGCTTTAATATCTTCAAGGTTGATTCCTCCAAAAGTAGGAGCAATATTTTTTACAGTTTCAATAAAAGCATCTACATTTTTGGTATCAACTTCAATGTCAAATACATCAATGTCCGCAAAGATTTTAAACAGCAAAGCTTTTCCTTCCATAACCGGTTTTGAAGCTTCAGGACCAATATCGCCCAAACCTAAAACGGCGGTACCGTTACTGATTACGGCAACAAGGTTTCCTTTGGAAGTATATTTATAAACGTTGTTTACATCTTTCGCAATTTCCAGACACGGCTCTGCAACACCCGGCGAATACGCTAAGGATAAGTCTCTTTGGGTAGCATATTTTTTGGTTGGTACTATTTTAATCTTTCCCGGAGTCGGTTTAGCGTGGTATAAAAGTGCTTCTCTTCGTTTGCTGTCTTTGTGCATGATCTTTATTTTGATAATTACAAAGGTAGAAGACTCAGTGTAAAAAGGAAATTTTTGAGGGTTTTCTTTTGAAGAAAATAGAAATAAAAAAACCCTTCTGTTAAAGAAGGGTCTTTATATTATTTTGTTGGTGTTGTAGCAGGAGTTGACTCACTTTTGGCTGGCTCATCCTTTTTCTTTTTGTTGAATAAACCATTAAATAAATCTTTAGCCTTGGTCTTGACATCAGTCTTAACATCAGTTTTGGTAGTGTCTGACTTAGGTTTAGTAGCATTTGAAAGAGCACTATTCAAAAGGTCTTTTCCGTTGCTGATCAATTTGTCTTTTTTCTGCTTAATCAGGTTGGTTGCCAAATTGGTTGTTTGTTGCTTAATATCAGTGGTGATTTTAGGACTTTTAAAAGTTCCTGTAAGTAGTGCGTTAACCGGAATATTGTCAATTTTTTTAGCGTCAGCCGGACTAAGCTGACTTATAATATTATTGACTTCAGGGCCCAGGTATTTTGCCGGAAGATCAAATTTCAGGTTATAATTCATACTTTGATCAAAACCATGTGTACCACCTATTGTAACCCTAACATCCTGATATTTCAGATCAAATGGTTTAATATTTACTTTTCCGTCCTTGAAGGTTACCGCAGCTTTCAAATCATTGAGGTTAACTTTTTTCAAATCGATGAAATTCAATTTGCTGTCCAAAGCACTCAACAGTTCAGAATTGCTCGAATTGATTGTTGTAGAAAGCAATTGTCCTAATAAATCACCGCTTATGCTATTCACATCAGGACTCATTTCCTTATCTTTTAGGTTACCCGAAACTTTGATTTTTGAATTTAGTTTTCCATTAATTACACCCGCTATTGGGGCAATTTTTTTCATCATGTCCAATTGGGTAAAAGTCTGCGCAATATCAACACTGTTTAACCCTAAATCCATGTTGAATTTTGAAACTTTCTCTTTAGTAGAAACATCTCCATTGAAGGTAATAGCACCACCAAAAATATCGGTTTTACCATTCTCCAAAGTAGCTTTCTGATCTTTGATAATGATTTTTCCTGATACATTTTTCAATACCAGATTATCATAAAGAACCGTATTTGCCTTAGCAGTTAAGGAGCAGTTCAGGAAAGCCGGAATCTTCATTGCTTCGGCAGGTTTTGCAGCTTCTTTTTTGGTATTGGTTTCCGATGTCATGAAGTCACTAACGGCAAGTTGGTTCGAATTCAGGTTAAAATTCCCTTTAAGTTCCTGGTTTCGGAATACAAACCCGTAGAAATTTTCCAGAACACCATTTACAGCCAAATCGGTTTTTCCTGTAGTAGCATTGAACTGCTTAAGATTAACTTTACTTGGGTCAAAAGAAACCAAAGCACGACTGATTTTCATAGTTTTACCATTCTCATCAGTATAATTAAATCCGGTTAAATCGATAGTTCCGGCATTTTTGAGTCGGGCATAATCA
>CAMFLD010000030.1 GCA_945957245.1 uncultured Flavobacterium sp.
ATGCTACGTTCTGCACAGCCTGCGAGACTCCGCAGTACCTGTATAATTATGTATATCAGTACAAAGACCAACTTGGAAATATTAGGTTAAGTTACGGTTATGATGCTCCTTCTGAAAAGCTTAAAATATTAGAGGAAAATAACTATTATCCTTTTGGGCTGAAGCACGGGCATTATAATACCAAAGAAATGAAATATGTACCTAGTGAGGAGGATCCAACCCTTACGAAAATTAAGGATTTACAGGCGGATGGTCAGTTGGTTAATAAATATCGTTTTCAGGGACAGGAACATCAGGATGAACTCGGTTTAAACTGGGATTCTTTTAAGTATAGAAACTATGACCCTGCTATTGGTAGGTTTATGAGTATTGATCCTTTGGCAGAAAAGTATACACATAATAGCCCTTATGCTTTTTCTGAGAATAGAGTGATTGATGCACGAGAGTTAGAAGGATTAGAAGCAGTCACCTTAACAGATGTCAGCTCTTTTGCTTCTGATTTTGACCCAGAAACAGCTACAGTTATATTTGGTATTGGTATTGTTGTTGTTGGAGTAGCAACTCTTTCTGAAAAGTTACTAAGAAACGGGACTTATATGGCTCCCCCTGTTCCAGGAGGCTTAGGGATTCCTAATTATAATCCGATAACTAAAACTTATAATTCGGAAGCAAAATCTAATACTCAAAGTAATACGGCTAAATCTAAAAGTAATACTAATAGCGATAAAAAGGCTGGGAATCTTCCAAAGCCTAATAAAGGTAAAGGGACTGTAGATCCTAAGAACAGAGATCCTAAAAGGAATTTTTCAAAAAAAGAAAAAAAAGAAATGCTTGACAAGCAAGATGGAAAATGTGCCCAATGTGGGGAGTCAAAAACAGTTGAAGAAGTAGACGGACATCATGTTGTAAGACATGCAGATGGTGGTAAAACAAACGGTGGAAATGGTGCTGCAGTATGTACAGACTGTCATAAAGAAATACACAAATAAATCTATAATGGACAAACAAGATTTTTTTAAAATAATAAAAAGAAATATTCAAGATTTTTCATATCACGTTACAGTTGTCAAGGGGAAAGAACATCCGAGATATGCATATACTATTGGAAATTTTGAAACACAAAATTGTGAATTTGTTATTGCGGGAAACTCAAATTTTCAATATGAAGACCTGTTGTTGATTTTCAATGAAGTTTGTAATAAGACTTTGCAGAATTTAGACAAGAATTTAATAATTAAAACAGAAAAGTTTGGCTCTTTTCATTTAGAAAAGATTGATTCTTCATGGAGTAAAAAAATGTTGTTAGGTGTATATGATTATTATAATATTAATGATTTTACAGCATATCAGATAGTTCCTGATGCAAGTCATTATACTTTAGACATTCCTGATATGACTAAAGAATGGCATTCTGAAAATCAACCAATGTGGAAATGGTTAGATGATACTATAGTGTGGAATTTAAATGTTCCTAGAGATTCAACAGTAATTACAGATGTTAATTCACTATTTGGGAAAAAAATTACTGAGGTGATGCGCTGGGATGAAAATGAATGGGAAGCTTTTACTCAAAATGGTGAAGACATTCCTAAAAAGGATATACGTATTGTACCGATTAGTATCATACTCGGGATAGATGATTCGCTTGAGCCTATCCTTAAATTAGATATTGAAAAAGGATTTTGGAGAGATGAAGAAATTATGGAATGGAATAACTGGGGATAAAAAACTCAATAATAAAAACTTAAAATTTATACTAATGGAAACAATCAAAGCGATTAAGCCCGGCCCAAAACCAAAAAAAGAAGATGGAACTGATGATAGAAGACATCGAGTTGACCCACCAAACAAGGATAAACATCCAGACTTAAAACCTCATATTCATAAACCTGGAGAGAAGAAATAGGTAACTATATAATGGAATCCGATACTAAAAAGAAAATGTGATTTGTAATCTCCCCAATCGGTAATGTCCCAAATTAGGGCATAACCTAAACTTAAATTTTAAATTATTGAAAAACAGTGTTTAGAGTAAAACTAAATGCTGTTTTTTTATTACATAAATGTATGTTTTTGCAACGTGTATTGAATTAGGGCATGGGAAAAGTGGAGTCTCAATAAAATAAGTGTATTTATAAGCCTCATCGGAGCTAGGTTAAAACTTTGCTACTTTGCTACTCAGCTACTTTGCCACTCAGCAACTTTTCAATACTTTTACAGCCTATCAAAAGTCATAATGGCTAACAGGATAAAATTAAACTAAACTACACAATGACATTTCAAAATACGATTGATTTTGCCAAACAATTAGATACGCAGGACGAGTTAAACCATTACAGGGACGAATTTATTTTTCCTCAACACCAAGGTAAAAATGTTATTTATTTTACCGGAAATTCACTGGGTTTACAACCTAAACGTACCAAACAATATGTTGATGAAGTGATGCAGGATTGGGCTAATTTAGCTGTGGAAGGACATTTCTATGCTGAAAAGCCCTGGTGGGATTACCATGAAAGATTTGCAGCGCCATTGAGCAAAATTGTTGGAGCCAAACCATCCGAAATAACAGTAATGAATACCCTTACGGTAAATCTACACCTTTTGATGGTTTCATTTTATCACCCAAAGGCTAAGCGTTATAAAATAATTTGTGAGGAAAAAGCATTTCCTTCAGACCAATACATGCTTCAGGGTCAGGTTCGTTTTCACGGTTACCAGCCGGAAGATGCTATTGTTGAAATCAAAAGAAGGGACGGAGAGCACAATATCCGTCTTGAAGATATTTTGGACAAAATTAACGAAGTGGGAGATGAATTGGCTCTGGTAATCATTGGCGGAGTTAATTATTACACGGGACAGGTTTTTGACATGAAGGCTATTACCGAAGCCGGGCACAAAGTCGGCGCTAAAGTCGGTTTTGACCTCGCTCACGCTGCAGGAAATATCAAGTTGGAACTGCACAACTGGAATGTAGACTTTGCGGCTTGGTGTTCTTATAAATATATGAATTCAGGACCGGGGAATGCTTCAGGATGTTTTATACATGAAAAACACCATGCCAATAAGGAATTAAACCGTTTTGGAGGCTGGTGGGCACAAAATAAAGAACGTCGTTTTCTAATGGAACCAACATTTGATCCAATAGTTGGAGCTAACGGTTGGCAGGTGAGTAATCTGCCGGTATTGTCTTTAGCACCTTATTTGGCTTCAGCCGAAATGTTTGCCGAAGTAGGAATGGACAAACTCATCAAGAAAAGAGACCAGATAACCGCATACCTTGAATTTATTCTTCACGAAATTGATAAGGAAATTGAAGGCACAGAATTTGAAATCATTACGCCATCAAATAAGGAAGAAAGAGCCTGCCAGTTATCAGTATTTCTGCATGGACAGGGAAGGAGCCTGTTTGACTATTTAATGAAAAACGGAGTAATTACCGATTGGCGTGAACCCAATGTAATCCGATTGGCACCAGTACCTTTTTATTGCTCTTATGAAGATATGTATAATTTCGGACAGATATTGAAACAAGGAATTTTGTCTTTGAAATAATTTGATTTCTGAAAAACAATTCGTTGATTTGTAACTAATTATTAATCCAATAACCAAAAAATGAAATTAAAATTACGCCTCGCAACCGTAGCCTTGGTTGCTTTGTCGTTTTCTGCCAAAGCCCAAGTTTCATCAAATGAAGGAGCGGCAAGAGAATGGATAGCAAGTCATGCAAGGGATTTAAAGCTTAAGTCAACAGATGCATTCAAGCTTTCATTTGTTTTTAAAAGCACAGCTGGGGAAACACTTCGATTCCAACAAATGATGAATGATGTTCCTGTTTACAAATCGGAAATTGTAGTAAATTTCAACCCAAGTAATGAGCTTGTATTTACTTCTGATTCCTATAACGCATCTATTGAAAATATTTCAACTACACCCGGAATTTCTAAGGAAGCTGCTTTGAACGCTTCTAAAGAAAGTTTGAAATTTACATGTGATTATTCTGTAGCTGAAAATAATTTATTTGTAATGGACGTAAATGACCAAACAAAGTTGGTTTACCGGGTTGTTACAAATCCGGTTAGCGGAAACGGAAGTTGGGTTGTTTTAGTTGATGCCCAAAACGGAGCTATTTTAGGAACTTATGATGAGGCAGTTTACTATCGTAAAAAAACAGATGTTTCTGAAGCAAAAAAATCAGAACCTACGTCCGCAATGGCACCTTTAGCAGCTACAACAGGTACGGCTATGGTTTATATCACAAATCCATTGTCTATTGCTCATGCAACTTATGGACAAACCGGTTATACTGATAACAATGATGCTAACTCAACACAGCTAGCAGCAGCAAGAACTGCAGTTACTTTGCAGGAAATTGATTTAACATCAGGAGTTTACAGATTGAAAAGCTCTTATGTAGACATAAACGATTTTGAAGCACCAACAACTGGGGTATTTACGCAGTCGACAAGCGCTTTTAATTTTACCAGAGATAACAATGCTTTTGAAGCGGTTAATATATTTTATCACCTAGATTTGATGTTAAGATATCTTAATGAAACATTGGGAATCAACTGCAGACCAGCATTAAATGGAGGAGTGCTTAGATTTGATTCATCCGGTTTAAGCGGAGCAGATAACTCACATTATTTACCTTCCACAGATTCCCTTGCCTTTGGTGAAGGATGTGTAGATGATGGTGAAGATTCAGATGTTATCGTTCATGAGTTCGGCCACGGAATCCATGATTGGATGACCAATGGAAATACATCTCCATACATTGGAGAAGGAGATTCAGACTATTGGGCACAGTCTTATTTCAGAAGCTGTAACCAATTACAGTCTACGGAAACCCCTTATCAGTGGGTTTTCAAATGGGATGGACACAACACTTGTTGGTCGGGAAGAACCACAGATTATTTTGGAGTTTATCCTACTGATTTGGTTGGATTGCAAGGAGGCGCTGCGCATACGGACGGTCAAATTTGGGCCACAGCACTAATGCAGATTTATGATGTAATTGGAAGAGTAAAAATGGACAAAGCTGTACTTAATGGTTTGGCTTTGACTAATTCTTCATCAAATCAGCAAACTTGTGCAATCGCTGTAAGACAGGCAGCTATCAACCTTAATTATCCTTGTGCGGATATTCAGGTGTTTACACAGAAATTTTCAGACAGAGGATACACAATGCCTGCATTGTCTTTAACTATGGCAGCAATTGCCAATCAAACAGTTACTGCTGACTTATCAAATACTTATACATTACCAAGTTATGCTACTTTGGCTAATCCAATAACGGATAATTGTGACGCAACTTTAACTCAATCTCCTGTTGCTGGAACAGTACTGACTCCCGGAGTATATACAATAACAATGACAGCTACCAGTGGTTCGTCAACTGTTCAGAGAACATTCCAGTTGACAGTGAATCCAAATTTAGGCATCACGGATAATGTTAAAAATAACTTTGTGCTTTATCCTAATCCAGCTACGAATGTTCTGAATGTAAAAGGTGATTTCGATTCAAATGAAAGTATTACCATTTATAATATGCTGGGACAAGCTGTTTTGAGAAAAGCGGTATCATCAAACAATGAAAGTATTGATATTGCTTCTCTGGCTAATGGAGTTTACAATATTTACTTCAATAATGCCAAAGTTACTTACAAGTTTGTAAAAGAATAATTCAATTTTATTGATTCTATAAAAGAAGCCGTCCTATAAGGATGGCTTCTTTTTTATAAATGTTTTTAAAAAGACTCCGTAAGTCTGTAACTTTGCAACTTTATAACTTATAGTAAAATGACAAAACAACAAATCATAGATACTTTTGACCCAAGTCAGCCGGGTTTAGCTGATGCGACAATCTTTGGATTGCCATTTTCAGCAGAACAATCAGAAATTATTATCATTCCTGTGCCTTGGGAAGTTACCGTAAGCTATGGCTCTGGAGCTTCAGAAGGGCCCGAAGCTGTTTTGGATGCCTCCTTTCAGGTTGATTTAAATCATCAGGACTTTCCTGAGTTATGGAAGTTGGGCATGTACTATGACGAAGCTCCGGAACACTGGAAAATCAATTCTAATAGCTACAAAGCTTTAGCACAACCGATAATAGAAGCACTTGAAGGAGGAGAAGATTTAAACAACCATCCGGCTTTATTATCAGATTTGGCCAGTATCAATAAAGTATGTCGTGACTTGCATACTGAAGTAAAGGAACGGGTTTTGTTCTGGATGAACCAAGGAAAGAAAGTAGCGCTTTTAGGGGGAGATCATTCCACTCCATTGGGGTACTATGAAGCTTTAGCATCTATTCATGATGATTTTGGGATTCTGCATCTTGATGCCCATATGGATTTGCGCATTGCTTATGAAGGTTTTACGTATTCACATGCTTCAATAATGTATAATGCCCTTCAGATTCCTCAGATTTCAAAACTCGTTCAGGTAGGTATACGTGATTTCTGCGAACAGGAAGTAGAAGTAGTTCAGCAGTCGAACGGAAGAGTTTTGGTAAATACAGACTCCGATTTAAAAATAGAAGCATTTGAAGGTAAAACTTGGGCCGAACAATGTGATGCAATAATAGCTAGTTTGCCACAAAAGGTTTGTATCAGTTTTGATATTGATGGAATGTATCCATGGTATTGTCCTAACACCGGCACACCGGTTCCCGGAGGTTTTTCTTTTGAACAGGCAACTTACCTGTTTAATAAATTAGCAGCAAGCGGTAAGGAAATTATCGGATTTGACTTAGTTGAAGTGGCTCCGGGAGAAACAGATTGGGATGGGAATGTAGGTGCCCGTATGCTATTTCACATGTGTGGTGTTCTTGCTAAAAACAATGGACTTACTACAGGAAGCAAAATCAATTTTCCAAGAAAATAATTCTATAACTTTTTGCTTAAATCATATAAGACACAAAATCGGGTTTTGCCATTACTTTGTACCATAACCTTAAATTTTGTATTATGAAAAGTATAGCAATGATTTTAGCAGTAGGAGTTTTAACGCTTAACTCATGTAAGAACGCAGATAAACAAGGTCAAATCGCAGATGATGTTCGTCAGGCAACCATAGATTCAATGAATGCCGTAGCTGAAAAACAAAGGGTAATTGATTCTATGAAAATAGAAAATGAAAAAGCGCTTCAACAACAGAAAGAAAAAGTAGTAGTGGTTAATCAGCAGGCACCAGCCTCTGCACCGCAAAGGAAAAAATGGAGCGGAGCTGCCAAAGGTGCTGTAATTGGTGCCGGAGTTGGTGCTATTACAGGAGCCGTAGTCAGTAAGAAAAAAGGTGAAGGTGCTATCATTGGTGGTTTAGCCGGAGCCGGATTAGGAGCCGGAACAGGAGCTATTATAGACAGCAAAAAGAAATAGAATAATTCTCTACCGTAAATACCTATTTTTGAAAAGCCCGGTTAAAACCGGGCTTTTTTTATTTGTCAGGATATTTTGATTTGACATCAGCAATTGAAGCTTTAGTAAGGTCTTCCAAAATACCAAGATTGATATCGTCAAGTTTTTTTATGTAGACACATCCTTTGCTTGCCTTATGCTTACCCAGTTGCTCCAATAATTTGTCTCTATTCCCAAATTCCGGTGAAAAATACAATACGATAGCATCCTTACGTGGTGAGAACGCTGCAACAGGCATATCACCTTCATGTCCGCTGGCATATTTGTAATGGTAACTGCCAAATCCTATAATGGATGGTCCCCACATCTTTGGCTCGCAACCACTAATTGATTTGAATAAATCAACCAGTATGAAACTGTCTTTTCTTTTTACTTCATTCTCAACTTTCCCAATGAATTCGGTAACACTGACTTCGGTTACTTTTGTTTTATTTTCAGCCATAAGAATATATTTTCATAAGCTAAGATATATAAATATTCCTGTTTTGGGCAGGATAGTTTTTCGTAAAAATTAAATATTAATAAAAATTTATTGTTTATCAATAAAAATTTATTAATATTGCATTGTAATTTTAAAAAGTATGGAAATCAAAATCACATCACAACAAATGTTGAAGGGATTACACATCCTTTCCTGGATTATTTTTATCGGAATCTGTATACAGGCAGGAGGCTATTTGTTCAACATTGTTTTTTTGTTGACAGGCAACCCTTTTGGGCCAAATTATTTTTGGAATGATGCGGATTTGTCTGGCCTATATACCTATGATGCCGGATATTTTTTGGTAATTGCTTTTATGATGATTATTGTATCGGTATTGAAAGCGCTTATGTTTTATTGGATTGTAAAAATTGTGCATGATAAGAAATTAGATATGGAACAGCCTTTCAATAAGGAACTGGGCAGGTTTATTTTTAACCTGTCTTATGCGGCCATGGGAATAGCAATATTTTCGGGTTGGATATGGAAATATTCAGAATGGTTTATTAAAAAGGGTGTCTTTATGCCGAGCCTACAATCGATGCATGTTGATGGTGCCGGAGCATGGCTGTTCATAGCGGTGATATTGTTTGTGATAGCGCATATTTTTAAAAGAGGAATTGAAATCCAATCTGAAAACGAATTAACAATTTAAGCAATGGCAATAATTGTAAACCTTGATGTAATGATGGCTAAAAGAAAAATGTCATTAAATGAACTTTCTGAAAAGGTAGATCTTACGCTTTCCAATCTGTCAATATTGAAAACAGGAAAAGCCAAAGCCATCCGATTTAGTACACTCGAAGCTATCTGCAACGCATTAGATTGCAAACCTGGAGATATTCTGGAATTTGTGAAAAATGAATAGTTATTCCAGCATTTTTTTAAGCAATACTATTTGTCCTAAGTGATAATAACTGTGCTCAATCATCGCATCAATGTTCCTTTGGTAGGTTCCGTATTTTTCGTCTACAAAAACAGATTCGAGTTTCCCGTCTGGAAACTGCTCAATCATGGTTGCAAAAGCTTCTGAATCTTTCCAGAATTTAGTTAGAAAGGTTTTCCAATCATCCTGCGACTCAAGATTTGGAAAATCAAAGCTGAATTTATCTTTAATGTCCAAACTGCCGCCTCTGAATACATTATTGATTCCGTTTATATAATAGTGTATGTGCTGCGCTAAAACAGCAATAGTATTTAAGGTGCCAATTTTTGTTGTAGCAGTTTTCCAATCCATGTCATCTAATTGATGCTTATAATTGGTGTTAGCAACCCAGGTACCATTAAAGATGATTTCCCTAAACCGACCCGCTATTTCTATGTTGGTTTTCATTTGCAGAGATATTTATTTTACTAAGTTAAGAAAAGTGAGTATTGATTGTAAATAGTATTTAAAAAGACCAATTCGTTATATTTGTTAAACAAACTTTGAATCATGAAATTACTCAAAAAAATCCTTCTGACACTGTCCATTTTACTAATTATTGCTGCCGTAGCAATTTTGGTTTACTTACAGAAAACAAAACCAAAATACGAAGGGGAAGGATCACTCGCTAATATTTCACAGCAGACAACTGTTTATTTTGATGAATATGGAATTCCGCACATTTACGCCAATTCACAAAAAGATGCCATGATTACCTTGGGCTATGTCCATGCTCAGGACAGGTTATGGCAGATGGAATTAATGCGCCGTATTGCGCCCGGTAGGCTTTCGGAAATTTTTGGGAGCAAGCTTTTGAAAACAGATAAGTTTTTTGCGGGTATTGGAATCGATGAAAATTCCGGGCAGGCAGTAGCCCAACTCGATAAAAATTCGGAAACCTATATTTTGGCCAATGCTTACCTTGACGGAATCAACCAGTATATTGAGGAAGGAAACGTTCCGGTTGAATTGAGACTATTGGGTATCAAACAGGAAAAATTTACCTTAAAAGATGTTTACAATATCTTCGGATTTATGTCATTTAGTTTTGCAATGGCACAAAAGACTGATCCCCTTCTAACTGATATTCGGGATAAATTTGGAATGGATTATTTAAAAGATTTTGGAATCAATGGTGAATTCGGAACACAACAATTAAAATCATTTCAAGGGAAATATAAAGAATACACAGAAGTTTCAACTGCCGTAGCCAGCCTGCTGGAATCGTCACCAGTTCCGGCCTTCATTGGAAGTAACAGCTGGGTAATTGGCGAAGCCAAAACAAAAAACGGTAAAGTAATTTTAGCCAATGACCCCCATATAATGCATTCTCAACCGGGGACATGGTATGAAGCCCATATCATTTGTCCGGATTATGAAATTTATGGATACTACATTGCCGGTACACCCTTTCCGCTTTTAGGGCACAATCATAAATATGCTTATGGTTTGACTATGTTTGAAAATGATGATGTCGATTTCTTCAGCGAAGAAGATAATCCTAATAATGCAGGACAATATAAAACAGTCGAAGGTTATAAAGATTATAGCTACAGCCAGAAAGTCATAAAGGTTAAAGATAGTGCTGATTTCAGGTTAAACATAAAAAAATCCCAACATGGACCAATTGTAACCGGACTTTTAGATGGGTTAAATGCTCAAAAACCTGTAGCAATGTCATGGATTTATACACAGCAAAAAAATGAAATCCTGCCAGCCGTTTATCAATTGTCACATGCCAAAGACCTTGAAAGCTTTCATAAAAGTATTGAACTTATCAAGGCACCCGGGCTAAATATTATGTATGGCGACGCTAATGGGAATATAGCCTGGATTACATCTGGAAAATTATATAAGGTTGATAAATCAGTAAACACAAATTTCATTCTTAATGGTGCCAACGGAATTGATGATAAAAAAGAATGGCTGCCATTTGCCAAAAATCCTGCAGCAATAAACCCGCCATGGAATTATGTTTACAGTGCTAATAACCAGCCCGAGCCTATTGACGGTTATCTTTATCCGGGCTATTATCTTCCAAAAGACCGTGCAAAAAGAATTGACGATTTCTTAAGTCCTAAAAATGACTGGACTAAAGATGAGGTCAGTAAAATGATAACAGATAATACTTCTTCTACTGCAGAAGGAATTGCCCAAAACATGATATCTAAAGTAAATGAAAAGGCATTGGACAATATCGATAAAAAAGCATTAGCAAGTTTGAGAAAATGGAAAGGCACCAATGAGCTGGATGATATCGGCCCAACCATTTATAATAAATGGCTGTATTTCTATTTGAAAGATACTTTTCAGGATGAATTAGGGGAAGACAGTTTTAAAATGCTTCTTGGAACACATATCGTAAAACAATTGATAGGGAATCAAACCGAAAATACCAATTCGCCTTGGTGGGATAATATCAAAACAAAAAACAAAAAGGAAACCCAAAACGAAATTCTCACAAATTCATTCAGAGAAGCTGTTGTGTCACTTGAAAAACAATTGGGTAATAATGTTGACAAATGGAATTGGGGAAAATTACATCAGGTAGAATATCAGCACCCAATTGGTAAGGTTAAATTATTCAGTGGGTTTTTCAATGTTGGGCCTTTCCCAATTGCAGGAAGTAATGAAGTTATCAATAACGAACTTTTTATTTATTCAGATGATATGCAACTTCTGGCAAAAGGAGGTCCATCAACAAGGCGCATTATTGATTTTTCGGATATCGAAAATAGTTGGAGTGTACTGCCTTCAGGACAGTCAGGCAATCCAATGAGCAGCCATTATGATGATCAGGCCGAAATGTTTTTGAAAGGAAAGTTCAGGAAAATGAAGCTTAATAAGCAGGAAATCATTAAAACATCCACAAAATTGATTTTTAAGAAGAAACAGTGATAAAAATCATGCCTGATTCGAGGCTAATAATTAAATTTGCGAAACCGTTTAATAAAACTAAATGCAAACTCCTCAAAAAATTGCCGTTGTAGGTTCTGGCCTAGTTGGGACTTTGTTGGCAATTTACCTAAAAAGGCAAGGGCATACTGTTCATGTTTATGACAGGAGTCCGGATATCCGTACTGTAGAATTTTCAGGACGTTCAATTAATTTAGTAATGTCACACCGTGGCTGGAAAGCAATGGAAGATGTTGGATTGGATGAAGAAATCAGGAAAATAGGAATTCCCGTTGATAAAAGAGCGATTCATCTTAAGGATGGAAAGTTTACTTACCAATATTATGGTAAAGATGGAGAAGCCATCTTTTCTTTGTCAAGAGGTGTTTTAAATAGGAGAATGATAGATTTGGCTGAAGCTGAAGGGGTAGTTTTTTTCTTCGAACACAAGATTTGGGATGTTACTCTGGCAACAGCTACACTCCATATTGGAGACAGTGAAAGAGGAGAATGGACCGATTTGAAATATGATAAATGTTTCGGTGCCGATGGTGCTTTTTCCAGAATACGTCATAGAATGCAGCGTCAGAGTATGTTTGATTACTCGCAGGAATTTATGAAAATTGGCTACAAGGAATTACACATTCCTGCAAATCCTGACGGTACCCATAAAATAGATATGCATTCACTGCATATTTGGCCAAGAGGTAATTTTATGCTAATGGCGTTGCCAAACTTAGACGGAACCTTTACCTGCACACTTTTCATGCCGTTTGAAGGAGAAAATTCTTTTGAACAATTAAAGGATGAAGCAAGCCTAATTGATTTTTTTGCCAATCATTTTCCCGATACCAAAGAAGTTATTCCGGATTTAGTCGAGGATTTTTTCAAAAACCCAACGAGTTATCTTGTTATTATGAAATGTTATCCATGGACCTATGAAGATAAAGTCGCTCTGATTGGTGATTCTGCACATGCAATCTGTCTCTTATACACATCTGACGCTGCCGACGATATGCAGTGTGTAG
>CAMFLD010000031.1 GCA_945957245.1 uncultured Flavobacterium sp.
GCTTAATACGCTTCAGGAAAAAATGGATTTATTAGATAAACTTGGAGTCGATAATTTAGTTGTGCATCCTTTTGATAAAGAATTTTCCAGGATGACCGCTGAAGAGTTTGTAAAAGAAGTTTTAGTTGATGTATTTAAAGTAAAAAAGATAATCATTGGTTACGATCATCGTTTCGGAAGAAACCGCACCGCTGATATAAATGACTTAATTGCTTTCGGCGAAACCTATGGTTTTGATGTCGAACAGATTTCGGCTAAGGAAATCAATGAGGTTTCTATCAGTTCGACTAAAATAAGGAATGCGCTTCTGGAAGGAAATGTTGAATTAGCTACCGCTTATTTGGGTTATAATTACTCATTAACCGGAATTGTTACAAAAGGCAAACAGCTTGGCCTTACTATTGGTTTTCCTACTGCCAATATCCAAATAGATGAAAATTACAAGCTGATCCCGGCTAATGGGGTTTATGTAGTCAAATGTCTATTGGAACAAAAAATTATATATGGTATGATGAATATTGGTACCAGACCAACTGTAGATGGAACCTATCAAACCATAGAAGTTAATCTTTTTGACTTTGCAGAAGACATTTACAGTCAAAAAATTACCGTTTCTCTTTTGAAATGGATGCGCCCCGAACAAAAATTCGAATCCCTTGAGGCATTAAAGGGGCAATTAAACGCAGACAAAACTTCAGCTCAGAAGTTTGTCCTTTCGTTAAAATAGTTTTTTTCTATTTGTTTCTTGCTTTTTTTTCTTTTGAATTTGTTAAAATATTAAAAATCAAAATATTATTTACCTAAATTTATAGTGTATTTAGTTATTAACTTAAATCCTATAAATATGAAACTGCCTAAAGAATTTGCTAATGCAATTATAATATTTGCCGGAATTGCTATTTATTTTTTGGTTATTGACTTTTTAAATTTAGCCGATATCCTCTGGTTAAGAATGCTGAATGTACTTTTTGTATTCTATGGTGTTAACCGAACCCTAAGTTCCAATGTTGAAGAAGGAAAAATAGGTTACGTGACCAATTTGCTCTCTGCGTCTATGACTGCATTCCTCGGGGTTTTCTTAAGTATCATCGGATTAATTGCATATATACACCTAAGGGGTGGAGATTCCTATGTTAGGCATTTTTCGGAAGACTTACTGTTTGGTGGCGATCCAACGGCCAACCAATACTGTATAGGTATCCTGTTTGAAGGTTTGGCTTCGGCGCTTATGGTCGTTTTTGTTAGTGTCCAATACTGGCGAAGCAGGATGGCGGCTCAGGAATAAAAATCTTCATTTCATAAATCTGCCACAAAATTGTATCTTACATACAATTTAATTACTTTTGGTGCAATAAAAATTGCACCTATGAGCATTACTAAACACAATTGGACAAAAGAAGAAATTATTGCTATATACAATCAGCCTTTAATGGATTTGCTTTATCAGGCAGCTACAATCCATAGGGAAAATCATGATCCGAACGTTGTTCAGGTTTCAACTCTATTATCTATAAAAACAGGTGGCTGTCCGGAAGATTGTGGTTATTGCCCACAAGCAGCCCGTTACCATACCAATATTGAAGGAAACGATTTAATGACGGTAAGTCAGGTCAAAGCTCAGGCTTTAAGAGCAAAAGCCAACGGTTCTTCCCGTGTATGTATGGGAGCAGCATGGCGTAATGTTAAAGATGGAGAAGAATTTGATCAGGTATTGGAAATGGTACGTACTATCAACAAACTTGATATGGAGGTTTGCTGTACTCTTGGAATGTTAACCGAAAACCAGGCACAGCGTTTAGCCGAAGCAGGTTTGTACGCCTACAACCATAATTTGGATACTTCCGAAGAATATTATAAAGAGGTAATTTCCACAAGAGGTTTTGAAGACAGACTTGAAACCATAGAAAATGTGCGTAAAACCAACGTTACCGTATGTAGTGGTGGAATTATAGGTATGGGAGAAAGCATTGAAGACAGAGCCGGAATGCTGGTAGCACTTTCTACGTTAAATCCTCAGCCTGAGTCTGTGCCAATCAATGCCCTTGTTGCAGTTGAAGGTACTCCTATGGAAAACGAAAAACCTGTAGAGATATGGGAAATGATCCGTATGGTGGCGACTACCAGAATAGTAATGCCGGAAACTCAAGTAAGATTATCTGCCGGTAGAACAGAAATGTCAAGAGAAGGACAGGCTATGTGTTTCTTTGCCGGAGCAAACTCAATTTTTGCAGGTGATAAATTACTTACCACACCAAATCCTGATGTTAATGAAGATATGAAGATGTTCGAAACGCTTGGTCTTGTAGCTCAAAAACCTTTTATCAAGGTGATGCAGCCTAAGACAGTGGAAGCCGCAGATTCTAAATTCAAATCGTTAGGGGAAAAACCAAAATGGTCTCGTCCCGGACATACAATTGATAGAAATCTTGAAGCATCAGTAAAAGGGAAATAAGACTTTTTAACGTTTCTTCTATTTTTATTTCGTAAAGCTTTTTTAAATTTGCTTTATGTCGCCTTGGCATAGAGTTTTTTTAATTACTTCCCTATGTTGAAAATAACAGAAATTGAACGCGTAAAAACCATTAGCAAACACGATTTCTATAATAATTACGTTAAGAAGCAAAAGCCCGTTGTTGTGGAACAGCTAACCGCTGATTGGCCTGCTTATGAGAAATGGAATCTCAATTACATAAAGGAAATAGCCGGAGAAAAAATAGTGCCTCTTTATGATGACCGTCCGGTTTCTCACGAGGATGGCTTTAATGAGGCGCATGCCAAAATGAAAATGTCCGACTACATTGACTTACTTCAGACTAAACCAACAAACTATCGAATCTTTCTCTATAATCTGATGAAGGAAGTTCCTTCGTTAAAGAATGATTTTAAATGGCCTGATATTGGATTGAAATTGGTAAAACAATTGCCAATGTTGTTTTTCGGAGGAGAGAATGCCCGTGTATTTATGCACTACGATATTGATTACTCCAATATTCTTCATTTTCATTTTCATGGTAAAAAGAAATGCCTTTTGTTTGCTCCTGACCAAGGCAAATATTTGTACAAAGTTCCTCATTCATTAATTTCAAGAGAAGATATCGATTTTGATAATCCCGATTATGATAAGTGGCCGGCTCTTAAACATGCACATGGATTAGTAGCCGAATTAAATCATGGCGAAATGCTTTATATGCCCGAAGGATACTGGCATTATATGAAATACGTCACGCCAGGTTTTTCAATGAGTCTGAGGGCTTTTCCAAGAAGTATTGTCAATCTTTCAAAAGCGGCTTACAATGTTTTTATAATGAGGCATTTTGACAACATGATGAGAAAATGGAAGGGTCAAAAATGGATTGATTACAAAAACCAAAAAGCTATCACCAATACCAAAGAATACTAAACAAAAACGGTCTCACTTAAATTAGGAGACCGTTTTCATTATAAGATTATTTTCTTTGTTACAATTACACCATTTTCCAGCTTGATTTTTACAATCAGGGCCTGTTGTCTTGCAGAAACATTGGAAGTGGTAAAATCTCTGTTGGCGATTGATTTTGCTTCAAACAATTGTCTTCCCAGAATATCAAAAACAGTCACATCCTGAATATTCTCTCTAGATGATTTAATGAATATCTGACCTTGATTTGCAGTGAGTAAGACATCATTTCCTGTTTCAAAAACAGGTGTGTTTAATGCTGTTCCATTGTATTTAAGTACAAAACGGTCGTTGATAATTCCCGCACTTGCAGTAAAGCTGTAAGGGCTCTGACGTAAATCGTAAGTAACTCCTAATAGTTTGTCTTCCAAAAGAATGTTCTGAGAAGGATTCAGGAACAATCCGTCAACAGCAGCAATCGCTATTTTATATTGACCATCCTGCATGATGCGTACCCCAAGAGGAACACGGTCATTAGTGTCAAAAGGAATCGGCCTTCCTTGGATAATAAGCGTATTGTTATCTACAATAGAATAAATGTTAAACTCGTTTGCAGTATTCTTAATAGCATCATATAACCGGTCTAAACCTTCAGTTGCCTCAGGAACATATCCAACAACTGTTCTTACCGGAATATTGTTTGAGTCTACTAAATCGAGCCATATTCTATTTCTTTCATCACTTCCAATAATCTGTGATGATCTGTTTTGAGCAGTTCTGTAAAATTGGGCATTACCATACGTTTTATTTCGCATGCTGTTTTTAAAATTAACCGTTCCGCTGCCTGTCGCTCCGTCATTCATAACAACAAAGAAACCTTGTCCGGCACCAATGTAGCCATTAAAACCTGAAGGGCCGCTCGTAGTTGCAGTTCCATTATAAGTGATATAATCACTGGAAGTATAGTTATATACAAACGAGTTATAAAATGGGTTGGTAGTTGACACCGGAGCTGTACCATGGGTCCATAGATATACAAATCCCTGAATGTTGGTATTTGCTGTCAGGAAATCCAAAGCTTTTATCGAAGAAGGATAAGGGTTTCCTACCAGATTCCAGTTGTCATCAAGATTAGTGATAGTAACTCCGTTTCCTGGTCCTACCGAACTGGCAGTTTGATTCGTACCTCTGCTTATAGTAACGGGAACAATACCATTATTGACAGCTCCTGTAAATACTCCCGGAATACTTGAAGCAGGCATTCCAAATGAACTGGAACCTCTTACGATATATCCGGTTCCCGGACTCATAGTATTACCGGCAGCCGACTGCCATGTTCCTGAACTTACAGGGCTGTTGATATTACTGGCCAAAGGATTCCATTTGTATTTATATCCGGGAGTAGGGCTCGAGTAAAAATTGTCTACAGATTGTCCAACTACAGGAGAAGACCAATAAACATAGTCATATCCATTAACATTCGAAGCCGTTCTCTTAATTTGAGTTGTACCGGTATTAGTTACAACGCCATTGTCATCAATCATTACTAACGATCCGTTATTTTCGACACTAAGATTTCCTGTAACGGTCAGGTCATTTTGGATATTAATAAAATCATTTGCTCTGACAGTCACATTTTTACCGCTATTGATAGTAACACTACAGGCATCAAAACTAGGAGAGAAACCATTAGCTGTATCATAATCATTGTCAATGATTACCGCAGTATTTATTGTAGGAACCGAATTAGACCATGTATTGCCTACCTGCCAGGTGGTACTCTGACTGGCTGTTATTTTAACAGCGTTGCTTGCTACATAACAGGTGTTGGTATTTTCACTTACCTGACAATAAAACTGATAGTTTAGTATTGTAGAAATGTTAGAAATAGTCAAAGTATTTGTGGTTGCCCCAGAATAAATGCCACCATTAGAAATTACACTCCAGGTGTTGGATCCATTAGGTACGGCATACCAGGTATAAACCAGTGGATTACCACCACTAAAACCTTCCGTTCCTGTAACACTTAACGTAGTTGTTTTACAGGTTGGAGTATAGGAAAGGGCAGTAACTGTAGGAGGGTTTCCCGTTTTAAAGTTAAATTTACCAATATCAGAATAATCGTTATTGGCACAATTAGCAGAACCGGTTCCCAGGAAATCTATAATATTCCAGTCGGAATTAGAATAAGTACTGCTTGGTAAAGTAGCCGTGTTTTTTCTCCTGAATGAAGCTCCCTCAGTTCCTATAAAAGCAGGAGCCCAGTTGTTGCTTCCAAATGTTCCCCAGCTGTCAATTGGAACAGTAGTGCTAACGGCAGAATTAAACAATCCTATGTGATCATGGCCTGATGCGGCAAAATTTACAGAGCCTGAAGCACTGCTTTGTGCGGCTAATGATCCGTTACCGCCGGGAGTTCCACAAAAGCTGTCATTTCCTAAAGCCACTACATAAGTAGCTCCGCTTGCTATTGTGCCGCTTAGCGCAAGGGTAAAAGAATAAGCACCACCATTGTTGGCAACTTTAAGGGAATAGTTGGTTAAACTCACCGAAGTCGATTTTCCATTGAAAATTTCAACATAAGAAAGAGCTCCGGCATTAGAATCTGTTACCTCACTGATGAAAAGGTCACTGGCAACATTTCCTCCCTGACATGATGTAGAAGCAGTGTCAAGTACCGTAAATGTGTTTTGCGCCTGACAACCTACACTGTTAGTAGTGACCAATGAACCGGAAACTGCAGTAGCAGGAATTATTGCCTTGATAACAGTTGCTGTAGCCGCATTTGGTGAATAAGATGAAACTGTAGCAGCTACACCGTTAATTGACACCGTTGCCGAATATAAATTATTCGTTACTGCAGTAATGGTTACCTCAGTTCCAACAGGTCCTGAAGTAGGGGTAATGGTATTGGTTCCAGCAGTAGTACAGTCACCGGTACCATCAACAACAAAAGTATATGGGTTTTCGTCGCCATCATTGTTGTATATCCTCACAGTTGCAGTTCTATAACCTGCATAACTTGGTGTAAAAGTAATCACAAATGTAGTACTCGATTCAGCTCCTACCGTACTCGAAGCGGGCTGTGTAGTAACTACAAAATCTCCTGAACTGGCTCCGGGTAGGATTTCAACTATTGGTGTATTGGTTAAATTCAACCCGATTCCACCTTTATTGTAGATGGAAAAAGTATGTGCCAAATTATTACCGATGGTCACAGTATTGTATGCAGCATTTCCAAATGCGGCAGTTGTTGTAGTTCCGTTTGGTATTGTAATCCCGGCTACACCACTTTTTACTTCAATTTCCTGATCACGGATGGCAGCAGAGATATGGTTTGTTCCTGCATTAAGAGTACATCCGGTTTTTGTAATTGTTCCTGATGTTATAACAGTTCCTCCATTGGTCCAGTCTGTTCCATCCCATTGGTTGGATTTAAAATAAGGCCCGATACTTCCCACCACATCTGTCACAGGATAGGTAGCAGAAAAGTCGTAAGTAGGGGTTGTGATTCCTGATGAGGTTAAGGACCAATAACGGGTTAAATAAGCTGTTGAAGCTGTATTCCAGTTAGGATGAATGGTGTTTTTAACGGCCATTCCCATAGTAGCACCGGAAAAAGTTCCGGCAGAAAAATTTACTGTTGCCGGGGAATAACCACCCAGCCCAACAGGGAAAACATATCCTGTTCCTGTTGCAGTAACTACCTTATTTAAAACCCCGCCTGAAACGGTAGCATCGGCAATTACATAACTGTTATTAGAACCCGTAAAAGTATTGCTGCAGGCAGCAGCCAAAGTCATAGCATTGGCACCCAAATCAATAAATCCGTTTGTTAATACTAAGCTTGAGTTAATGGTAACTGCTGACCCCATAGTACATCCGGTTGTAGCAGCCTGCCTGTCCATGGTAAAAGTTCCCAGATTGAAGTTGGATACAAACTTTAAAGTACCAATACTTCCGGTTCCATTTAAAGTTAAATTGGATGTAGTACTCCCCTTAAGTCCACCAGAACCTGAGATGGTATTTGTTGTATTGCTTCCAATTGTGAGGGTATTTCCATTGATGTCGATGATATCGGCGGCATTTCCATAACTTATGGCAATGTTACCGGTGGTATTTGCGGGTGCTGCAATCACAAGGTTGTTCAAAAGTTGAACTGTAGTTCCCGAACCGGCTGTATAGACCGAAGCAAATGTTAATGTTGAAGCTGCAGCATTAGCAACTGTTTGAGTTCCGGTTTTTGTAAAATAAACTCCTCTGGTGCCGCTATTGAATACACCAGTTGCAGAGTTGCTGAAGTTACCCGCTAATTTTAGATAACCTCCAGTTGTTCCGGCCGGGCTTGCCATAGTTGCGGTACCTGCATTGGTAAAAGTCCCCGCTACAATTATGTTTCCACCAGTTGAAGTACCATTTGAAAAAGTAAGTGTACCATTATTGTTTAACGAACCGGCAATGGTTAAGTCACTTGTAGTGGCATTAGCCATATTGAATGTACTGCCCGAATCAATAGTAAAATTACCTGCCATTGCTCTTGCAGCGGTATTACTATTATAAGTCAAGGAGGTGTTTGATGATATCTGCACATTATTTGGATATCCGGAAGTAGTCCCGATTGTTCCTACACCGGTGGCATTCCATTCATTGCTTCGGTTTGTAGTAACACCAGTATTGTAAATCAATAATGAGGATGAACCATAAATGGGGTATGAACCGGCAGGTCCGGCAAACGCACCACCATTATCGATACGTAAGGTACCATTAATAGTAATTGGAGATGTTGCTGTACAGGTAACTCCACTGGCTGCTTTAGTAGCCGTAGTAAATAATCCGGTAGTCCCGGATGAAGGAACAGTCCTTGTTACTCCGGCTGCCATTGTAATGTCTCCAACTACGTTCACATTCATAGGGCCACTGGTAACAGGCCAGTAGACATCTGTTGAGTTTACAGTTTTTCCTCCCGGGGTGTTAGCGTTGGTATTCGCAAAATTCAGCGTTCCTGAGGAGCCGTAAACAAAATTTGTTGTTCCGTTAGCAAATCCATTTTCTTCAATTCTAAAAGTTCCATTAATGGTTGTTGTTCCATTGTTGGTATAGGTGTTGGTGTTGGCTACCCCGCTGTTGGCTGTGGCTAAAGTGGCTCCCGGATCTACAGTGGTAAAAGTGCCGGAATTACGGGTAACACTTGAGGTTAAATATACGTTATGCTTTACGATAACATTGTCAGAAGCAATTGGTGCAATACCACCCACCCAGGTTGAACCGGTACTCCAGTCTCCATTTGCAGTAGTAACTTTAGCAAGGTTAACAGTTTGTGTACATGAATTTCCGCTTGTAGTAGGGGTTGCATTAACGGCTCTTACTCTAAAATAATAGGTGCTTCCCGAAGACAATCCGGTTACATTGTAACTGGTAACATTTCCAACATTAAGAGCAGAGTAACCCGCTACAAGCGAAGCGAATCCCGAATCTGTGGCTACATCCAGAATGTAACTTGTCGCGCCTGTAAGAGCAGCCCAATTAGCAGTAAAACTGACATCAGTGATAGGATTAGCGGCAGAAGATACCGGTCCTCTCAAAAAGTTGATGAAGTTAGTATTATTTGCATTGTTACCGGAACCGAAAGTATATCCTGTTCCAACAGTGACACCTGATGTTCCTAAGTTAAAATCCCCAATAACTGAACTGGCATTATTTACTACAGCAAAACTGTTTGCAGCTACTGTTGAAGTTGTTCCCAGTTTTGTTCCCACTGTTATCGCAGTCCATTGTGCTGCGGCTGATCCTGCTCTAAGGGTATGGATGTTACCGGCTGTACCCGTTGTAGTACCCGTTTTTATCATACACATATCGTTGCTCGCTATGTCAAAAGTCGATCCGGTGGTTACCGTAAAATAAGTGGTATTGGAGCCTCCGATGTCAAGGTTAAAATCGGTGCAGCTTGTAGTGACGTCTGTTGCTCCTGTTGAAGTCAATCTTATGACAATTAAGGTTCCAGCCCGCATCGAACTCCAAAAAGCAATGCTGTTGAAAGTGATAGAGCCACCATTATCATTGGCATTATTGCTTGAGAAACTTTTTAATACAAAGTTCCGCATATCAAGATTGTCCTGAACAACCAATAACTCGATTATATCAGCAGCAGTACCTGTGTTTTGATATTTGTTTACTACAACGCTTTGCGAAAAAAGGTTGTTAGATAGGACTAAAGTCAAGAGTGCGGCTAATAGTATTTTAATTTTCATTATAGAAATGAATTATGTTATCTTTTTCGTTTCCATAGCAATAGCCAAAATTTTTTGCGCACAAAAAAAGGTCAAGACATGGCCGGTAGAAATTGGGACAACAAATCTACATCTAAATTACTAAATAACAACGGCTTTGACATAAGAAATTATCAATAAAATACATCTTTTCACAGCTATTTTGTTAATAAAAAAAGTTATATGGGGATTTCTTTACCTTTTTTTGAAATTTCATCCGTATAATCTTAAAAAAATAATTAATTATGCAGGATTAATGCTAATTAATTAACTTTGTTTAGGCAATAAAAACCAGAGAAATGAAGGAAAAATTACCGGTTATTGAAGCGCAACTCAAGTTAGAGCATTATTGTTCTTATCAGGAGCGTTGCCATCAGGAAGTGGTTCAGAAATGCCATGAGTTGGGGATGAATACCAACGAAACAGATAAGATAGTCGTACATTTGCTACATCATAATTTCCTTAACGAAGAGCGTTTTGCACGTACTTTTGCCAGAGGTAAGCATCGTATCAAAAACTGGGGGAAAGTCAGGATTGTAAACGAATTAAAGCATCGGCAGATTTCAGCTCCCAATATAAAATGTGCACTTACTGAAATCGATGAGGATGAATATTTAGAAGCCTTCGATAAATTAGCAGAAAGACATTGGGAAACCCTAACCGAAAAAAATATCCAGAAAAAGAAAAAGAAGTTTTGCGATTACTTGCTCCGTAAAGGATGGGAGAGCCAATTGGTTTATCAAAAGATAGTTATGCTTTCAAATGAATAATAGTCTTCAGTAATTAGCAGTTATGGGTTTTATGCCGGGCGCTCTAACAAAATACTAACTGCATTTCCTCCAAATCCAACTGCATTGATTAAGATTTTGCGTAGTTGTTTTTTTTGATTTTTTTGAGTAACAAATGGAATTCCAATAAATTGCTGATGCTGCATCATTAATACAGCCATTTCAAGGCTAAGCATTCCGGAAGCTCCAAAAGTGTGTCCGATTTTCCATTTATTAGTAGTTAACAAAGGAAGCGCTTCTCCAAAGACCTTTTGTATGGCACGATATTCAGATAAGTCACCTTTGATAGTTCCGGGAGCGTGCATGACAATGGCGTCAATTTCTTCAGGATTAGTGCCTTGTAATGCCATTTTCATCGATTCCTGAAAACATTCAGCTTCGTCTGTAATGGAGATACTGTGCTGTAAATCATCAGTGGCATATCCAAATCCAATTATATAAGCTAATGCGTTTTGAAGTTTTCCGGTTTCAAGACAGGCCATGGCAGCTCCTTCGCCTAATACCATTGAGTTTTTGTTTTTTCCCAAGTCCATAGCCCTGCAAGGAAACTCTTCATTTGCCTTAGAATAGATTTTCAGGGCATTCATCTGAGCAATTGTAAAAGGAGTCAGTGGGGCTTCACTTCCGCCAACCAAAAACTTTTCAGCCATTCCGGCTTGTAGCCACGCAATACCATTCAGCACAGCATGAAGTGCAGTGGAACAGGTAATGGAATGGGACAATTCAGGACCTTGTGATTTCAGGTCGTGCGCAACCCATGTTGATATATTTCCCAAAGTAGTTGTTGGCGAAGCCAATGTCGGTGTCTTTCCCGTTTCAAGGAATTCCTGATGGTGTTTCTCAAAAAGATGAGTCGCTCCTCGTGACGAACCTATGTTTACGCCAAATTTTGAATCGTTCCATCCGGCTTTCCTGACCGCTTCCCGTGAAGCAAGAATTGCAAAAAGAACTGAATTGTCCAGTGCTTTGTACTTGCTTTCAGATTGGCGTAACAGTTCCACTTTGCCGGCAAGCCTTTCATCTAATGGCACTACAAGCGAATCAGAAGTGCCGATTTTCTTTTCAATGATCAGCGTTTTAGGGTTTAAATAGGCATTCCAAACTTCGTCGGATGTTTTTCCCAAAGGAGAAAAGGAACTGATAGAAGTTATCGCAACCGGAGTTTTCAAGGTATTTGAATTATTGATTTACCAATGCAAAATTAAACTATTTCAAGAGCTTTCCTGATAGTTGCATATACTTTTTCCAGTTGCTTGTTGTCCATTACATAAGGTGGTAAAATATAAATAATGTTCCCAACAGGTCGCAGAATGATGCCATTTTCAATAAAGAAATTATAAAGTTTATTTCGCATGGTTCCATAGTAACTTTCTTGAGTTTCTGTTACGATTTCAAGGGCAAAAATAATCCCAAGAACTCTTGTTGTTCTTACTTTTGGATGCAGTTTGATTTGCTTTTCAAAATCAAGGTGCGATTGATTGATACGTTTGATGTTTTCCTGCATGGCATCGGTCTGCAATAGGCTTATACTTGCTAAAGCGGCGGCACATCCTGTTGGATTAGCAGTGAAAGTATGTCCGTGGAATAAAGCTTTGTTAGTATCGTCATTGTAAAAACCCTCAAAGATTTCCTGAGTAAATGTGGTAATTGCCATTGGGATTGTACCTCCTGTTAGTGCTTTAGACAGACACATCATATCCGGTTTGTTGCTCAGATAATCAGAGGCAAATGTTTTTCCGGTTTTACCAAAACCAGTCATCACTTCATCGGCGATGGTAAATACTTTATTTTGACTGCAGATGGCAATCATTTCGTCTAATGCTTCAGGGGAATACATGACCATTCCGGCAGCACCCTGAACCAACGGTTCAAAAATAAAGGCAGCATATTCATTGGTGGCAACCAAATTTTTCAAAATTTCAATACTATGACCTTCGTTACCTGGAGTCGGTACAGGAATACGAACAACTTCCAATAGCGAACCTTTGAAAGCCTCGGTAAAAAAGGAAATGCCGCTCGAAGCCATAGCTCCAAAAGTGTCTCCATGGAAAGCATCTTCAAATGCCAGAATTTTTGTTTTGCGGATTCCTTTATTATAAAAATACTGTAAAGCGCTTTTTAAAGCTACTTCAACTGCAGTTGAACCATTATCGGAATAGAAGATTTTCTTTTGATTGGAAGGTAAAATCTCCATTAGTTTTTCAGCCAGCAATACAGCTTTATCATGAGTAAAACCGCCAAACAGAACATGTTCCAATG
>CAMFLD010000032.1 GCA_945957245.1 uncultured Flavobacterium sp.
ATAGTAGCTTTCTAAAATCTGTAATTGGTATTCGTTTTCGATGATGGCTAATTCGGCTTTTGATTTTTCGATATTGATTTTGGTTTTCTGGGCTGTAGCCAATGCCTTGAAATCGATAAGATTCATCTGTGCGTTCAGGAAGAAATTATCATTCTGAATGTTGGAGCTAACCCTTCCGTTGGTTGCCGGATCAATGGTGGAACCGAAATTATAGTTTTGATTTCCACCCATAGAAATTGAAGGCAATAATTGATTGACCAACGAATTGTGCTCTTTCTGCGTTTTTTTTATATTGAGCTGCTGAATCTTAATTCCCAGGGAATTTTTCATCGCTTCACTGATGCATCTCTGCAATGGCCAGGAATTATCCTGACCAAATACAGAAGTGCAAATCGTATATAGGCAAACGAATAAAAAGGCTCTTTTATTCATATTTCAGGTATTTCAACACATCCATTCTTGTAGCGTAATAAGCTCTGGAAAGTACAACCACCAATGTGAGGAATAACAGGACAACGAAGCCTATTATGAATGGGACAAAGCTTATTTGGATTCGGGAAGCGAATTCCTCAAGCCATTTATTGAGTAAGTAATATACCGGAAAAAGTGCTATTACAAATCCGGTTATGCAGAAAACAACGTACTGTTTTGACAATTCTTTGAGTAATACGCCGGTTTCTGCTCCCAATGTTTTCCGTATCGCAATTTCCTTCATCCTTCTTTGGATGGAATAAGAGGCCAGCGAAAACAATCCGAATACGGCAATCAGGATGACAATAAAGTTAAGCAGTGTAAAAAGGTTTTTCTGTTTAACATATGTTTCATAGGTTCGGGCATAGGCTTTGTCTACAAAATCATATTGGAACGGATATTCTGTATCTACATTTTTAACCCAGAATTTTTCAATATCCGACATGGTCTGTTCCATATTGTCTCCTTTAACCTTGACAAAAATCTTATTTATGTTTCCGGCCATCCATCTGATGGTTTTGAAATGGAAAAATACCATTGGCGGAACATCATCCTGTGGACTGAAAAGGTTAAAATCCTTAACGACTCCAACGACTTTAAGTTTGTTGCCATTCCATTCGATTGTTTTACCAACAATATTTTTTTCCTTCATCATTTTTTGGGCTTTTTCATTAATCAACATCGTATTAATGGTATCCGAAGCGAATTTTTCAGAAAGATATCTTCCTTCAGCCATTTTAATGTTCATCATTTCGAGCATACCAAAATCAATGGCCATATTTTGTCCCTGTATTGTAACATCCTTATATTCGAAACTTGAGGAGGAATTGGAACCTGATCCAAAATCGAAAGCGCCGGTTCCAATCTGCTCCACTCCTTTTATTTTTGACAATTCGTTTTTAATGGTAAAATAGCGGAGCATTATTTTTGATTCATAACCTTTCTCTCTCCAGTCAAAGTTGTTACGGTATATTATGTCCAGTACTTTTTCTCCTTTGAATCCGATATCTTTTGTATTCAGGAACTGAACCTGCTGATACACGATATAGGAACCTATGATAAAGAATGTCGCAATGGCAAACTGCAGTATCAGCATTCCATTGCGGAGCCACACGCCATTTTTACTTCGCCCAAAATTACCTTTGAGTACTTTAAGCGTTTCGAAATTGGCAACATAAACCGCAGGGAATATTCCGGCTACTGCTATGGTGAAAAAAAATATGGCCACCAGTTCAAGATAAAACTGTTCTCCGTGGATGATTAGCTTTTTATTCAAAAATTCATTGTAATAGGGCAATGACAACTCAACAATTACCAACGCTAAGAATATTGAAAATAAAGTTATCAGGCTGGTTTCGAATATGAATTGCTTGATAATGTTAAATTTTGATGCTCCAATAATTTTCCTTACTCCAACTTCTTTGGCTCTTTTTATGGCATTGGCGGTAGCAAGGTTAATGTAATTTACGATGGAAAGAATAAGTATCAGTATGGATAATCCAATCATGATGAGAAGGAAACGGTAATTACCTCTACCTTCAGCATATCCTTCGACTATAGAATGAAGTCTGGCCTGAGCCAAAGGTTCAAGAATAACTTTGGTAGATTCGTCTCCATTTTTCTTAATCCATTCGGGAATCGTCAGGCCTTCTTCCTTGGCCGCTTTAGCTACCCTGTTATCAAACATGATTTTCTCCATGCGTTTTTTTACCTTGTAGGCATCAGCTGGATTTTTGAGTTTCAACATCAGTCCGTGACTGAAATTACCCCACGGATTGGAAGGTTCGATAAGTTTTGGGTCAATAAGATTGGTAACGGCCATTGGAGCCAGCGAAGATTTTCCCGGAATGGTATAAACACCTCCTACCACAAGAATTTTTCCTGAGTAGCGCACTTCTTTACCTAAAGGATTTTCTGTTCCGAAGAGCAATGCCGCCGTTTCATCAGAAATGGCAATACAACCGGCATCTTTAAGGGCTGTCTTAGCACTGCCTTTTATAAAAGGGAAAGAAAAAAAGTCAAAGAAGTTTTTCTGCGCATCTATTATTTTAAGGATTTCCTTTTTGTTTTTGTACTGTAGCATTTCGTTATAGTACCAACTGTCAAAATAACAATAGCCATCCAATTCCGGGAATGATGTTTTAAAATAAGGTTGGAATGCTGATACATTGGTTGCCCAATAAGTGTCTTTTGAAACCTCGTTAATGGACTGAAATACTTTGTCCTTGTTAGGATTCCATTCGTTATAACTTTGTTCGTCATTCCAGTAAAGTATAGCGAATATCAATCCGGCAATCCCGATGCTCAGCCCCAAAATATTTAGTGCCGTAAAAAGCCTGTTGCTTTTGATTTGATATAAAAATATATTTAGCCAGTTTTTGATCATGATTGTGATTTTTGATGATGATTGATGATTGATGAGAATAAAATCAGTCTTTTTTCAGGGCTTCTTCAATATTCTTTAATGAAGTGTCCGATTCGAAATATTTTGATATGATATTGTTGTATTTCACTTTGTCCTGAACTGCTTTTTCCAGTGATTCTGTAAGGAATTTGTAATTGGTAAAATCAGTTTTTGTTTTGAGTAATTCCCGCATCCATTTCCACATTTTTTCCTTACCGATTTCTTTTTCAATTGCTGTAAACATCAGTGGCGCATAATAATAAACATACAATTCACGATCTTTATAATCGGCTTTAGCATTGACTTTAGAGAATGCAGTTGGATTGAAATCCTTCAAATCCTTGAGTTTGTCATCGATTTTTTTCTGGTAGGTTTCTATGCCCAAAATATCACGCGTTACCTGTAGTGAAAGATATTCTGTAAAACCTTCACTCATCATATCACCCAATGCCGAGTTGAATACTTTGTAGGTTCCAAAATAATAATGTCCCAACTCGTGAGCAATGAAGGGACGATACCAATTTTGTATTTTAGGATTGAAAAGGCTTTTCAATCCGTTTTCGCCTCGCCCTATGCTAAAAATAGACGGATAGGTTACAAAAAGCCATGAATTCCTGATAGATGTAGGCGTTGTACTTATAAAAGTTACTGCGCCTCCAAATGGGATTCCCAACTTATCCTCATAATATTTTTGATACGAATTGGTAATTCCGCAAAACTGTGTGAATTGTTCGTCTGTTAAATCGGGATTTAGGATATAAGTCCCTCCTGATTTTTTAAAATCAAAATTCCCGCAATACAAACTGAGTTCTTTGGGAGTATCACTTTTAAAGTTAGCCTGAGTAGCTTTTACAGGAAGGTTTCCGTTTACATACAATGTCGAACAATCGCTGCATTGGAGTTCAATATCATATTTTACCTCATTATATAGTTTGTCTTTTTCAATATCATACAACATAGGATACCACGCCGTTTGGTCACCGTCGGTCCTTACAGAATAGCCATTAAAGGCAATATTTCCTTTCCAGTCATCCCTACTGTAATTTTCCAAGGTATCTGTAGCTACCGGGAATTTTCCGGTATATTTTACTCTAAGTGTATTTGGTAAAAACTTGCCTTTATTATCTTTTCCGGGAAAATAATAAGCATTTGATTCTCCTGTTGAAATAGTGTCTTTCAAAGATTTATCATACCCAATAAGAAAATCATTGGGTTTCAGGCTTCGGAAATGCAAAATGTTCATTCCTGAATTCAATCTGATAAAATAGTCTTTTAATGGAGGAATATTACTTAGCGTCATGTCGCAAGTGAATGTTCCTTCTTTGATGGAAATATTTACTTTTCCCGTAAGAGTTGGTACTTCATTCTGCGCTCTAGCTTCAGAAAATGAAAATAGTATGATTATGAAGTATAGAATATTGAAAAGTTTCATTTTTAACCTTCTTATTTATGGTTTACTGAACCTGATGAACTTTGGTCTTTAACAACATTCGCAGGATTTCCTGTGTAATTGATATCCGCACTTGATGAAGCTTTGGCATTCAGCGTTTTGGTTACGTTCAAATTAACATCTGCGGAACTGCTCGCTGTGGCAATTGCTTCTTCGGTTTCAAATTTATAACCATCAAAACTGGACGAACTGCTTGATTTAACAGTCAGTTTCCCGGTTTTACCTTTGATTTTTACTTCAGCTGAACTGCTGGTTTCTGCATTAGTGCTTTTAGCATCAACCTCAGCATTGATATCTCCACTGGAAGAAGCATCAAGGCTCAGATTTTCGCAATTGAATTTTCCTGAAACACTTCCAGAAGAACTCACATCTATAACCAACTTATCGGATGAATTCAGGTTTTGGATTTTAATATTTGCCGATGAGCTTGCTTTTATTGATTGTAGTGAAGGACCACTTACAGTTACTTTAAGCACATTGAAAGACACACCGTTTACTCTCATTTTCCCTTTTTTGGAACCTTTGTAATTCCCGTTTCCGGTATCTACAAAAATCTTAAGGGTAGCATCTTCTACTTCGGTTTTTATAAAATTTAGCTTTTGATTGTCATCCGTTTCAACTTTGATGCTCTTTGTGTTTGAAACGGTATATAAAACCTCAATCCCGTTAGAGGCTTTCAGTTTGGTAAAATCAGCTGCATTTCTGTTTTCAGAAACTTGGGAAAAGCCCAACAGACTTCCCAAACGTGTTACTAAGATGATAATTGTTTTAGACATGATATTGTGATTTAATTGTTATTTATGAGATTAAAACGTCCACATTGCGACTGTTTATTTTTTCAGAAAGTATCATCCCGTCTTTCATAAAAATAGTTTTTTGTGAAAATGAAGCATCATAATCAGAATGCGTTACCATTAGTATGGTTGCTCCCTGAGCATGCAGGTCTGTCAATAGCTCCATAACCTCGTTACCATTTTTACTGTCCAGATTTCCTGTAGGCTCATCAGCCAGAATAATTTTAGGATCGTTGATTAGCGCTCTTGCCACGGCAACTCTTTGCTGCTGTCCTCCGGAAAGTTGCTGCGGATAGTGTTTTAACCGATGCGAAATTCCTAAGCGCTCAGCAATCATTTCTACTTTTTTCTTTCTTTCTGATGATGAAACTCCATTGTAAATCATCGGTAATTCGATGTTATCGTATACTGAAAGCTCATCGATTAGATTAAAATTCTGAAAGATGAAACCAATATTCTGCTTTCTGATTTTTGATTTTTCCTGCTCCTTAATGCCAATCATTTCCTGATTGAGCAATTGGTAACTTCCTTCTGATGCACTATCTAAAAGTCCAACAATATTAAGAAGCGTCGATTTCCCACTTCCTGAAGCACCCATGATAGTAACAAATTCTCCTTGATTGATTGTGATTGAAACTCCGCTTAATGCTTTTGTTTCTACTTCTTCCGTCCGATAAACTTTAGAAAGATTATTAATTTGTATCATATTGTTCGTTTTTTGATTTTTACTTTTCTTTCCATTGACAGAAATAAGAACCTTTGGCCTGTTTCCCTGTGAATCTTATCTGGTAATTTTCTTCTTTTTTCAAATCAACTGTGACTGTGGCTTCTTCAGTTTGTGTAAAATCATGTTTAAAGATTACATTCCCTTTACCATCAGCTACCTCCATGGTCAATCCGCCTTTTTTGAGTTCTATTTTATAATCAAGAAAAACACTCATTGTCTTTTTGGCAGAAAGATTTGCATGCGATGTTCCCGTATAATCAGAAAATTTAGCTTTCGTATAGGATTTTCCATTACTGTTACTCCATTTGGAATCCGTTATTTTGCTGTCAAAATAAGTACCTGATGAAACTAAAGATTTATTATCGAAATCTTTTACCTCTTTCTGCGCATTTAAGCTAAAAATACACATTAAAAACAATCCTAAAAAAACAATTTTACTTTTCATATTTTTATTAATTTTCTATGTTTAAAATTTCTACATCTTTATAATCCTGATAAGATGACGTAACTACTTTTTCTCCGGGCTTTAGTCCTTTGGCGATTTCAAAATAAAGCGGATTTTCACGGCTTATTTCTATTGCTCTTCTTTCAGCCTTATCTCCATTTACTACAAATATCCATTTTCCTGCTGTTTCCTGATTGAAACTTCCTTTTGGAATTACAATGGATTTTATTTTTTCAGATAAAGTCAGCCGCACTGCAAAACTCAACCCCTGTCTCAAATCCAGATTTCCGGCATTGACAAAATTGAGTTCTACCAAAAATCTTCCGTTTTTTACTTCCGGGATTACTTTAGCTATAGTAACCTCAACCTCTTTCCCGTTAAAGTCTACTATTCCTTTTTGTCCCTGCAGTACTTTTGACAAATAAAATTCATCAACATCTGCCATTAATTTGTACCCTTTCATCACATCAATTTTTCCAAGAGTCTGGCCCTGTTGGTAGGTTTGTCCCAGCACCGGTTCAAAGGAAGACAGCCTTCCGGAAAGTGGCGCTACAATCAAAAAGTTTTTCTTATTATTCCTCAATATTCCAAGGCTTTTTTCCATGATGGATATGGATTGATTCAATTGCCCGATTTGGATTTGGTTTGCCTGCTTTTCTTTAGTCACACTCTGTTTGATGATGTTCATCCGTTCTTTTTGAAACCTAAAGTTTTCCTGTGTTTTTTCCCATTCGTTTTTAGCCAAAATTTCCTGGTCAAATAACTTTTTGTTTAAGTCATAAAGGTTTTTGGAATCCTGATAATCATGCTCTATAGTAATCAAATCCTTAGAAAGATTAAGTTCCTGATTTCTCAAATCCAGTTTAGCCTTATTCAGATTATTGATCTGCTCAATGATGGCTGTTTCCTGCTGCATATAATTGAGTTCTGTATTCGGATTGTATAATCTTGCCAACGGCTGTCCCTGAATTACCATATCGCCATTGCTGACAAATATTTCCTGAACCGAACCTCCTTCAACGATGTTAACCAATATGGAATTCATAGGTTCTACCTTAGCCTGAAAAACCATAAAATCCTCAAAAAAATTCTCTTCTACCGACTTGATACTGATTTCTTCTTTTTTAACATTCAAGGTTCTTTTCTTGGTAATCATTGAATAGGCTCCGAAACCCAAAACTACAAATGCTGCTACCGCAATTGCCAGATACTTTTTTTTGTTATTTTTACGATTGATGACCGTGTCCATTACTATTTGTTTGGCATGGATAGATACAATTTTGTGCCAAAGTTTTAAAAACTTTAAATTGCTGTTTTTCAGTTTATTATAAATTTTTTAAAATTAACAGTGTTCACTATCGGACACGTTTTGTGCGAAACCGAACAGTAAATGAAAAAAACGAACGCCAACATTTTGGTCATTGATGACCAGGAAGACATTCTTTTTGCAGCAAAAATGCTTTTGAAGAAACATTTCGAAAACATTTTCACGATTAACAATCCTAAAAATGTAATTAGGTTATTGTCTGAGAATGATATTGATGTTGTCTTATTGGATATGAACTACCGCATTGGCTTTGAAGATGGTCGTGAGGGAATGTATTTTCTAAGAGAAATCAAAACGCTTTCGCCTAAGACCATCGTAATTTTAATGACAGCCTTTGGCAAGGTCGAAACTGCTGTTGAAGGTTTAAAGAATGGTGCTTTTGATTATGTACTGAAACCCTGGGAAAATGAAAAACTCCTGGAAACCGTAAAACAAGCTGTTGAAGAAAGCCGAAAACTTAAAAAGAAAACGGATAAGGAAACTGTGGTTGATTCCTTTTTTATTGGTAGCTCACAAGCGATAAAAAAAGCTTATGCTTTAGGCGAAAAAGTGGGTAAAACAGATGCCAATGTACTGATACTGGGCGAAAACGGAACCGGAAAATATGTAATGGCACAGTATATCCACCAACAGTCATTCCGAAAAAACAATGCTTTTGTACATGTAGATTTAGGCTCTCTAAATAATAATATTTTTGAAAGTGAACTTTTTGGTTATGCTAAAGGTGCTTTCACTGATGCTAAAACCGATACCGCCGGTAGATTTGAGAATGCTCAAAACGGAACTATTTTTCTGGATGAAATTGGTAATGTGCCGCTAAATCTTCAGTCCAAATTACTTCAGGTACTACAAACCAAGACCGTTACACGACTGGGAGAATCAAAACCAAGACCTTTGAATGTAAGGATTATTACTGCGACCAACCTAAACCTAAAAGAAGAAGTCGAGCACAAAAATTTTCGTGAGGATTTGTATTACCGCATCAATACTATGGAAATCACTTTGCCTTCTCTCAGAAACAGAAAAGAAGACAAAATTCCTTTGGCGCTGTTTCTTTTAGAAAAAATGGTTGCTAAATATGAACGTAATGAAATTAAGTTCAGTGAAAAGGCATTGGAACAAATAGAAAAACATGCCTGGAATGGAAATATCCGTGAAATGGAAAACCGTATTGAAAGAGCTGTAATCCTTTGTGATGATAACATTATTTCGGCTGCCGATCTTGATTTGGAAATAGTTACCGTTTATCATGACCATGAAGAAGCGCCACTTTCCGACATTGAAAAAAACACCATTGAAAAAGTACTGGCCAAACATCATTTCAACATCAGCAAATCAGCGGAAGAACTGGGGTTGTCAAGAGCTGCCCTCTACCGAAGAATGGAAAAATATAATATTAGCAATTCCTAAATGCTCAAGAACCTGAAAATATACCATTTTTTATTCCTGAGACTTCTGGTTATTCTGGGCAGTATTTCACTGAGTGGCTATTTTTTTTCTAAAAAACTGTCTTATACAGGAATCTTCATAGGTTTTGTTTCTGTTTTGCTTTTAATCGAGCTGTTTATTTACATCCGTAATGCATTTTTATTTTATGACCGCACCATTAGCTCAATACTTCAGGACGATTACAGTTCAGATTTTTCAAAGCACAAATTGCAGCATAATTATAAAAGTCTTTTCAGGCTTTATGAAAAACTAAAAAACAAACAGCATGAGCAGGTTTCAAGAGATATTATTTACCAATCTATTCTTAACAGTATTGAAACCGGAATCATCATATTGCAGAAAGAAGAGGACAACTGGGCTGTATTTTTGATGAATGATTATTTTTCAAAATATTTTAATGTCCCGAAAGTTTCCAAATGGAACTATTTAAAAAATCAACTGCCTGCGTTGTGTGACTTAATTGAGGAGCAGGATTTTAAAGAAATTAAAAGTTCTCTCCAAATTCGGGTCAACAAACAGGATACACAAACTTTTATTTTACAAACTTCTGCAAGCAGAACTTACAATCAGCAGTATTATATCATTTTGCTGGAAAGTATTCAAAAAGTAGTTGAGAAAAAAGAAAAAGAAGCCTGGATCAACCTTATGAAAGTCATTTCCCATGAGCTTCTGAATTCGCTTACCCCTATTAGATCTTTGTCACAAAATCTTAATGAATTGGTTCAGCAGGAAGATATTTCAGCCGAAGACTTGGATGACATCAAGCAAAGCATTGTTACGATTCACCATCGAAGCAACCATTTGCAGGAGTTTGTGGAAAGCTATCGAAAACTGGCAATGCTCCCTTCTCCCAAAAAAGAAAAAACGGAACTGTCTGAGCTGGTCGAAAATTGCCTCAGGATTATGCAGCCTTTATTTAAAAAGGAAGGCATCAGCATAAGTAATGGAATTGCTATGAAACGCTGGGTTATGGTTGACAAAAACCAAATCGAACAGGTACTGATCAATCTGCTGACAAACAGTATGTATGCTTTGGAGGAAAGGGAAAACAAAAGTATCTCCATTAGTGCCGAAATAAAAGACAAGCGGGTCTACCTGATGATTACTGATACCGGAATTGGTGTTGATCCTGAAATAGAAGATAAAATCTTTCTGCCGTTTTTTACCACCCGAAAAGACGGTGCCGGAATCGGTCTCACGCTTTCCAAGAATATCATCGAAGCTCATGGTGGCTACCTTGCCTTTGAAAATGCTGAAAATCAGACTAAATTTACGATTTGCCTGTTGGAGTGATTTGTAATTATTTGTAAATTTTTCAAAAAACAGGAAATAATTACAAATATTTTTTCGATTTTAAGAAAAACTAACTTTACTTGTTACCACTAACTTTAGGTTGCCAAAAATGCTTTTCGAAATCTACAATCTGATTGTCTTCTACTTTAATTCCTTCATTTTCCAATAGTTGCTGCATTAGATTGGTTCCTTCAAAATGGTGTTTGCCGGAAAGCATCCCAATTCTGTTTACCACACGATGCGCAGGAACATCGTCCATATTGTGGGAAGCATTCATAGCCCAGCCTACCATTCGGGCTGAACGGGCTGCCCCCAAAGCTTTGGCGATGGCACCGTAAGAAGTTACTTTTCCTTCGGGAATCTGGCGAACTACCTCGTACACTCTGTCAAAAAAATTTGCTTCCATTAGCCGTATAATAATTTTAATAAGGTAACCAATGCCATAAAAGTAGTCACAGATCCTATGATTGTATTGATATTCCTAAGTAGAAAATCTGCCTTTTTTTCTATTTTTTTGAATGCTACGATGTAAATGTAAAAAACGGTAAACGAACCCATTACTACTCCTGTTACAAAGCTGGAAACCGGAATTTTTTCAAAAGTAAAATACCCTGATGCTGACAAACTCATACTGGCAAAAACATAGAACGGAACAGGCAACAGGTTAAGCATGGAAAGCAACATTCCGAGGAAAAAACGATTGGATTTCCCTTTGACTGTCCTTTTATCAGTTTTTATTTTTTTGGGCTTTTCCGCAATCCAAAAAAAGTAGATACTCAACAATGAAAAGACAAAAATCCCGATTTCCTGCAAAGTCTTAACAATATCCTGATTATGGTTGATAAAACGGGCAAACAATACGGCGATAAATGTCTGAAAAAAAATAATGACTGAGGCTCCAATAGCAAAACTCAGGGCTTCATTTTTACCATCCTGCGTACTAATCCGTGCAGCCGTCATGTTAATTAAACCTGGAGGTAAAACCGCCATGAAGGCAATCAGGAAACCGATAACAAGTGGCAAAATTAACAGCATCTATTTGATTTTAAATCGAATATACGTAATTGCTTTGTTGATTTCCAAATATTGTTTTTCGTAAAATGTCTGAATTGCAGTTACTACTTCGGGGGCTCCTTCATTTTTATAGACATTGTGGTTGGCATATAAAACTTCATGCCCTTCACCATGCAACAACCCAAGCGTATATCCATGCATAAATTCGCTGTCAGTTTTAAGATTTACAATACCATCAGGCTTGAGGATTTTTTTGTACAACTTCAGGAAATCGGAGTTGGTCATCCTGTGCTTGGTTCGTTTGTATTTTATTTGTGGATCCGGAAAGGTAATCCATATTTCATCTACCTCATTTTCAGCAAAAATAAAATTGATAAGTTCAATTTGAGTACGGACGAAAGCTACATTGTGCATTCCCACTTCAACAGCGGTTTTGGCACCTCTCCAAAATCGTGCTCCTTTAATATCAATTCCAATAAAATTCCTGTCAGGATAGCGGGCTGCCAGTCCTACGGAATATTCACCCTTGCCACAACCAAGTTCAATTACAATTGGATTATCATTTTTGAAAAAATCTTTATTCCATTTTCCTTTCAGCAAAAATTGACCTGATATGACTTCTTCTCTTGTTGGCTGGAAAACATTGTTGAATGTCTCATTTTCCTTGAACCTTTTTAATTTATTCTTACTTCCCACTAATTTAATTTTTTGGTAAAATTAAGGAAATATAAACTATCCGAAATCTTTTTTACTTTGCAATGTGAAAACCTTAATTTAACAGCTTGAAAAATTTAGGAAGAAATATTTTAGTTGCTCCGTTAAATTGGGGTTTGGGACACGCCACACGCTGTATTCCAATCATTCGTGAATTAGAAAAAAATGGCTTTACGCCGATATTAGCTTCTGATGGCAGTGCTTTACAGATATTACAAAAAGAATTCCCTCATTTGTTGGCTTTGGAATTACCTTCCTATGAAATTGAGTATGCCAAAAACGGTGCTGATTTCAAATGGAAACTGATTAAGAACAGCCCCAAAATGATTGACGCTATATTCTCAGAAAAAAAGACGGTCAAAAAATGGATTGCCCAACACAACCTCCACGGTATTATAT
>CAMFLD010000033.1 GCA_945957245.1 uncultured Flavobacterium sp.
GAGACAGGATGAATCGATTGCAAGACAGATTATGTCAGATGTTCATTCACCTGCACAATTCAGGGTTAACGGACCTTTGATGAACATTTCCGAGTTTTATAAAGCATTCAATGTAAAAGAAGGCAACAAAATGTATGTGCCGGAAAAGGATAGAGTCGTTATCTGGTAATTATCAAAAACAAAAAATCCCTATCATGCGATAGGGATTTTTTTATGAAAAAACAGATTATAGAAATATTCCTCCGGAAACTTCAATTCGTTGTCCATTTACCCATCTGGCATCTTCAGAACAAAGGAAAGCAACTACACCACCAATATCGTCCGGTAAACCAACTCTACCAAGAGCCGTTAGTGAAGAAAGCATATCGTTAAGTTCTTTGTTGTCTCTTACAGCACCGCCGCCGAAATCGGTTTCAATAGCTCCGGGAGCAACAATATTTACTCTTATTTTTCTATCTCCCAAGAATTTCGCCTGATAAGCTGAAAGCGTTTCTACTCCGCCTTTCATAGTAGCATAAGCATCATATCCGGTGAAGGAAAAACGTGTTAGACCTGAAGCAATATTCACGATACCACCTCCATCATTAAATTGAGGCAATAACTTTTGGGTTAGGAAAAATGGAGCTTTCAAATGGATATTAACCATGTTGTCAAATTGTTCTACGGTAGTATCTCCAAAGCTGGCATGCACTCCAACTCCGGCATTGTTAACAAGAAAATCAATTTTGTCTGTTTGAAATATTGTTTGAAGCGTTGATTTTACCTGATCTGTAAATCCGTCAAATGAAGTATAATCAGCTACATCCAACTGTAAAGCCGCAGCTTTTTGTCCCAATTTTTCTATCTCATTTACTACTTCTTTTGCTTCTTCTGAACGACTATGGTAAGTGATAATTACATTCAGTCCTTTTTTTGCTAATGCAATAGCCATATTTTTTCCCAGTCCACGGCTACCACCGGTTACAAGGGCAATTTTTGAATTAGTTGTCATTTTTTACATTGTTTTAAATTACAATGCAAAGTTGGGAATAGTTGTAAAGTTGTCTGTTGCGATTTTCAATGAATTATTTGTAAATTTCAAATAATTTCTCCCGATAGGTTAAAGGTGAAGTTTCGGTTTGTTTTTTGAAGAAGTTGGAAAAATGTGCCACTTCCTCAAATCCAAGGCTGTATGCTATTTCAGAAATATTCCAGTTGGTCTGTCTTAAAAGCATTTTGGCTTCCTGAATAATTCTGCTGGAGATAATTTCGGTAGTTGTTTTTCCGGTAAATTCCTTAAGTGTTTTATTCAGATGGTTTACATGTACCTGTAAGGTATCAGCATAATCCTTAGCGGTGCGCAATTGAAGAACCTGAGTCTGCGATTCGATAGGAAACTGTCTTTCAATTAATTCTATGAACAAGGTAGAGATGCGTGTTGCCGCATTGATACTATTTTTAGATGAAGCAATAGGTTTTAGCTTTTGTCCGTAATGAATTAATTCAATCACGTAATTGCGCAGTAAATCATATTTAAAAGCATAATCGGAACTGATTTCTGAATGCATTTTACTAAAGATAAGCTCAAAATCCTGAGCCTGCTCTTCATTAATCTGATAAATAAAATCACTGTTTGAATTGAAAATAGGTATTTCATCTATTAGTAGGCCGCTGTTGGATTTGGTTATAAAGTCTTTGGTAAAAACACAAAAATGACCGCTTTGTTCAGTATCAACAGGTGTGTATTTATAGGGAATTTTTGGAGTAGCAAATAATATTGCATATTGTTCGATATCAATTACTTTGTCTGCGTATTCAACCTTGTTTTTTCCTTTAATAAGGCTTATTTTGTAATAAGTCCTGCGATTGTAAGGCATTGTTGGTTTGGCAGTACAAGTTTTATAAAGATCTCTGATATTGAATACATTGAAATGCCCTATGTCATTGCTGTTGTTTTCATCAAGGAAGTCATCCATTACAGGACAAGCTCCGCCAAAAACTTCTTTATAGAATTCTTTTATTGTAGTAATTTCCATTTTTTGCAAAATTCAAATATGATGCAAAGTAAGTGATTTTCTTTTAATGAATATTAATATCATAAAAAATCCCCATCACCGATGGGGATTCTATCTATTTCTTTGTTATGGCTTCTTCATAGCGTTCGGAAACTTTTTTCCAGTTGATTATCTTAAAGAAGTTATCAATGTACTTTTTACGTTTGTACTGATAGTCCAGATAATAAGCATGCTCCCAAACATCAAGGTTCAATAATGGTGTCCCCGGAACGGTTTGCTTTGGCATTAATGGATTGTCCTGATTTGGAGTGCTGGTAACCTGTAGTTTTCCTGTTTTATCTAAAACCAGCCAAGCCCAGCCCGAACCAAATTGTTTTTCAGCAGCATCAGAGAATTGGTTTTTGAAATTTTCAAAGCTTCCGAAGTCTTTTGCTATAACTGTTGCGAGAGTATCTTTAGGTTCACCACCCGATTTTGCAGCCATACCTTCCCAAAAGAAGCTGTGGTTGTAATAACCGCCGGCATTGTTCTTTAAATCGGCATTGCTGCCGTCACATTTCTTAAGGATATCTTCAATAGGCAAATCGGTTAATGTTGCATCTGCGGCTACCAATTTGTTTAGGTTGTTTGTGTAAGTAAGGTAGTGTTTTGAATAATGAACTTCCATGGTCAGGATGTCAATGCTTGGCATAAGTGCATTATACTCATAAGGAAGTTTTGTCAAAGCAAACTGTCCCTCATCGGCGGTAACATCATCCGGACGTCCAATGGTTACTTTTTCTTCTGCTGACGGTAATGGAACTTCAACCACTTCGGTCAGCTTTTTTCTTTTGCAGGAAGGCAAAACAAATGCTAGGGAAAAGCATAACGCTAATGCAACCCCTTTTTTGTTTATAAGCGTTATTTTCGATAGGTCTTCGAGCATCTTCGATTTCATACGTTGCTATTTTTTTTCGTTTGCAATTTCATGAATAGACTGAATGTAAAGTTCTTTGGCTTCATCAACAGTCAGGTGACTAATCTGCATCCAGGCATTAGTCTTGAATGCATTTCTCAAATCGAGAGCGGGAGAATAAAAATTACCAGAGATTGTACCCATTGTCGCTTGCTTATAATAAGCATAAAGTCGAAGCTGTACATCTTGAGGAAGAGAAGATTGTGATATTTTTTCAGCTATTTCTACTGCTTCCTGAAATCGGATATCTAACTCTTTTGGGTCCATTATACTAAGCTTTTTGTGTAATAATGGTTTGGTTTCCTGCAGCATTTTGCTGCAATTGTACATCTATTTTGGTTCCTAACGGGAAAAACATATCAACTCTTGAACCGAATTTGATAAAACCGGCATCATCTCCTTGCTTAACATAAGTTCCTTCAACAGCATAATTTACAATTCTTCTTGCTAAGGCACCTGCGATTTGACGGTAAAGTATTTCACCAAATTCAGGGCTTTCAATTACTACTGTGGTTCTTTCGTTTTCGGTACTGGCTTTTGGATGCCAAGCTACCAAATATTTACCGGGATGGTATTTGCTGAATTTAATTTTTCCGCTTACACAATATCGGGTAACATGTACATTGATAGGCGACATGAAAATAGAAACCTGTAGGCGTTTGTCCTTGAAATATTCTTCCTCGTAAACTTCTTCAATAACCACAACTTTACCATCAACAGGAGCCAAAACCACTTTATCATTGGGTCTGATTTGCCTGTTTGGATTTCTGAAAAACTGCAAAATCAGGATTAGAAAAACTAAAGTCAGTATCTGAATGGTCTTTTCAAGCCACGATATAGTGATGAACTTGTGGGAGAAAAGATAAATCAGCACAGTTACTGAGGTTGCAATTAAAATGATTTTTCCGCCTTCTTTATGAAACATAATATAAGATTTGATAAAATAAATAAACAAATGGTGCTACAAATATAATACTATCTAGCCTATCTAGGATACCTCCATGACCCGGCATTATAGTTCCACTGTCTTTTACGCCTGCGATTCTTTTAAATTTCGATTCTATTAAATCTCCTAATGTGCTGAAAATGCTAATGATTACAGCGCTTATTGTCCAGATTAGGATTGAAAATGATTGATGGCTTGGTTTTGCCTGAATATAGAATTTTGAAATTAGTATACCCGCAATAACCGAAAAGACTACGCCGCCCACAAAGCCTTCGATGGTTTTTTTAGGAGATATTCTTTCGATGAGTTTGTGCCTTCCTATAGATTTGCCCACTATATAGGCAAAGGTGTCATTAGTCCAAATTAGGATAAAAATACTGATGATAATCTTGGGATTGAAACCTTTGATACCAAAAGGGATTTTGGTGATGAGTATAAATGGAAAGATGACATATCCAATAGCATAAATGTATCTGGATGAGGAATCGATTTTTTCCTGAGAACTAAACAGCAGTATAAGACATTTGATGGAGACAAATAATGTTGCTCCTAAAATGAGCATGTCATTAAGATGGCTTGATTTGAATTGAGTAACAAAATAAAAGGAAAGTGCTCCAAAAAGGATTGGGAATATTTTATTTAGGTTTACCAGTTGGCAAAACTCATAAATGGCAATCAACATGAATATTCCGAAGAGAATATAAAAGCTGTTAACAGAGTAGGAAGTGGCTATTAAAAGTAGTGCAACATAAACTACACCTGATAATAATCTCTTAAGTGTTTCGTTCATTTTACAAATCCTCTAGCAGCAGCAGGTATAGATTTTTAGCGGTGCTTCCGTATTGCAGGAAGTCTTCATCCTTTGCTTTTTCGAAATATTTTATAGTAGTTATGTTTGTTGGATAATCTTTGTCGTATTTCTTTTTAATTACCCGAAGGCCATCGCTTTTTGCTTCTAAAATTTGACTTGTTGTTGCCAGTATAACAATGTTGTTTGGCAGGTCATTTGGCTTATTCTGCTTGATTTGATTGGATGAAAAAAGCACGGAACCTTCATCGGCAATCAGATTTTCGCAGGTAGCAAATAAAAATTTAGGGTCAGTGGGTTTATCGTAAGCTAATTTGTTTTCGTCTAACATGCTGAACAACTTGGGTTCATAGCACAAAGCTTCGCATTCGAACCAGTCGTTTTCTTCTAAGATATTAAGAAACTGGTCTTTTACTTCATTTAAGTTTTCACAGTATAAAAACTTTCCGCCGTTTTTTTTGAAATTATAAGTAAACTTTTCATCTACAGGAAGCAGAGAAAAGCTGGAAGGAGCATTGTTAAATTCGCTTTGACTTTCTTCGTCATTGGCTTCATTTCCGGTGCCAAAAAATTTTCTGAAAAGGCTCATGCTTGTTTTGGTATAATCTATAGTTGAAAATTGAAATCCTTCAAAGATAAAAAAATCTTAATTCAAAAGTAAGTTTTGAATTAAGATTTTAATAAATTGTTAAAAAACCTATTTGCTTAGATAACTTCCTTGTGTTCGTCAGTTATTTCAAAGGGTCTTTTGCCGAAAATCTCTTCCAGGTCATCTTTGAAAATTACTTCTCTTTCGATTAGGATATTGGCTAACTGTTCCAGTTTGTCTTTATTGTCCTGAAGTATTTTTATAGCTCTTTGATATTCGTTTTCAACCAATTTAGATATTTCCTGATCAATCACTAATGCTGTTTCTTCAGAATAAGGTTTTGAGAAATTATATTCATTTTGCCCTGTAGAATCGTAATAGGTGATGTTGCCCAATTTGTCATTTAAACCATAGATGGTAACCATTGCACGAGCCTGACGTGTCACTTTCTCAAGATCGCTTAAAGCTCCTGTTGATATTTTGTCGAACATCACTTTCTCTGCAGCTCTTCCTCCCATAGTAGCACACATTTCATCAAGCATCTGTTCCGGACGTACAATTTGTCTTTCTTCAGGGAGGTACCAAGCAGCTCCTAAGCTTTGTCCACGAGGGACAATAGTAACTTTTACCAACGGCGCTGCGTGCTCCAGCATCCAGCTTACAGTAGCATGACCTGCTTCGTGAACGGCAATGGCACGTTTTTCTTCCGGTGTGATGATTTTATTTTTCTTTTCTAATCCACCAACGATTCGGTCTACGGCATCAAGGAAGTCTTGTTTGTCAACAGCAGCTTTGTTATTCCTTGCTGCAATCAAAGCCGCTTCATTACATACATTGGCAATATCAGCACCTGAGAATCCGGGAGTTTGTTTAGCAAGGAAATCAGTATCCAGATTTTCAACTTTTTTCAATGGTGCCAAATGTACTTCAAAAATCTCTTTACGCTCTCTGATGTCCGGTAGGTCAACATATATCTGCCTGTCAAAACGTCCTGCACGCAGTAATGCTTTATCCAATACGTCAGCTCTATTGGTTGCTGCTATAACAATAACGTGGGTATTAGTGCCAAAGCCATCCATTTCGGTTAACAATTGGTTCAGCGTATTTTCACGTTCGTCATTGCCTCCGGAGAAGTTGTTTTTACCACGAGCCCTACCTACAGCATCAATCTCGTCAATGAAGATGATTGAAGGTGCTTTATCTTTAGCCTGTTTGAATAAATCCCTCACACGTGAAGCTCCGACACCTACAAACATTTCAACGAAATCAGATCCCGATAAAGAAAAGAAAGGTACTTTGGCTTCACCTGCAACAGCTTTGGCCAACAAGGTTTTACCAGTTCCGGGAGGTCCTACCAAAAGAGCTCCTTTAGGGATTTTTCCACCAAGTACGGTATATTTTTCAGGTGTTTTTAGGAATTCTACAATTTCCTGAATTTCCTCTTTTGCACCTTCAAGTCCGGCTACATCTTTGAATGTTGTTTTAACTTCTGTTTTTTCATCAAAAAGTTTGGCTCTTGATTTTCCGATATTGAAAATCTGACCCCCGCCACCAGCTCCGCCGCCTGACATTCTGCGCATGATTAAAATCCAAAGTCCTATAACAATGACAAACGGCAGAATAGTAACTAGGCCTGTAGCCCATTCGCTTTTTTGTTTGAAATCATAATCTTTGATTTTTCCATCCTGAGCCGCTTTTTCAATGTTGTTCTGAAAACTTTCATCATTCCCGATGTCGAAAGTATAATGAGGGCCTTTGTTAACGCCGCCGAGCATGTCTTTGGCAACTTTGGCATTCTTTTTATCTTTTAATGCCGTTTTTGTAAGGTAAGCTTCTCCTTCTTTTTTATCATAAATAATTACTTTTTCAATTTGTCCTTCTTTCAGAAGTTGATTGAATTTTGCATATGATATTTTTGTAGCGTCCTGAAAACCAGAACTTCCATAGAAATTTATAGCGATAAATCCGAAGATTAACACTACATAAATTATCCATGGGCTTATTTTAAAATTGTTGGAATTTTTTTCGTTAGCCATTTTTTATTTTATGAACTATTTAATATTTATTTTGGATGGAAGTTATTTTGGCATCACCCCAAAGGCCTTCAATATTGTAGAACTCCCGAATTTGTTTCTGGAAAACATGAACCACAATATTCACATAATCCATAAGAACCCATTCGGCATTATCGGTACCTTCAACATGCCATGGTTTGTCTTTTAATTCTTTAGAAACTATTTTTTGGATGGAGTTAACGATAGCGTTAACCTGTGTGTTGGAAGTCCCGTTGCAGATAATGAAATAGTCGCAAACTGCTGTGTCTATTCCCCTTAAATCCAGGATGTCAATATCATTTCCTTTTACTTCTTCTATGCCTTTTATGATGTTCGCCAGGAGAACATCTGAACTAACCGCTTTCTTCGTCATCTATTATTATCTATGTTTTGCAAAGGTATTATTTTTTGTCATTATTTTTGCTTAACAAAACTTTAAAATTCATTAAGTATCATGCCTATAATCAAACTCGATGCCATAGATTCAACAAATGACTATCTGAAGCAGTTATCAAAGGAATCTGAGCTTGAAAATTATACTATTGTCATGGCAGATGAACAGACAAAAGGCAAGGGGCAAATGGGGGCAAAATGGTTTTCTGAAAAAGGTAAGAATCTGACAATGAGTGTTTTTGTCAATGATGTTGCGCTTAATGCCGCAAATCTATTTGACCTAAATATTGCGGTTGCCTTATCTGTGTCAGTAGTTTTAAAAAAAATGCAGATTCCTAATGTTGTTATAAAATGGCCCAACGACATTATGGCAGATTCTAAAAAAGTAGCCGGCATTTTAATAGAAAATTCCCTCAAACCTGATGGTGTTTTGGCTACAGTAATTGGAATTGGACTGAATCTGAATCAGACTGATTTTGATAACCTTCCCCAAGCCACTTCATTATCCTGCTTAACGGGTATTCATTACGAAGTTGAAGGCGTGGCTCTTCTCATCAGAGATTCCATCAAAGAACACTTGCAGATTTTAAACCAAAATCCGGAGCAGCTAAGGGAAGAATATCATAAAAATTTGTTCAAACTCAATTATCCGTCAGCTTTTGAAGACAAAAACGGTAATCGTTTTATGGGCATTATCAGAAAAGTTACTACAGAAGGCAGGCTGGAAGTCCTTTTGGAAGATGATAATACCCGTCATTATGAGGTCAAGGAAATAAAAATGCTGTTTTAGCGTTTTAAGCAAATTGTATAACCATCCGCAACTGACTGATCAATAACCAGACTGTCATTGGCAAAAGAATAACAGCCATAAACCGAGCCATCAATTTCAATGCTTTCAGCGCATGGCGCATCAGGATTATTTACAAACTGATAAGAGTAAACACCAGTATCCAGCATGTCCCAGGAATTGGGATTGGTATTGTTGTTTACGACGGTGACCTTTTGCGTAGCCGGATTAAAATTCCAGGTAATCAGTCCTTCGGTAAAATTGTCATGTATTCCGGCAAAGGTTCCATTAACAGACACCAGTTTCCATTGTCCGGCTATGGGTTCGGTCGCTGCCGAACTGTTTTCACTGCTACAAGCACCTGAGGCCAGTGTCAGTGAAATTCCTAAAGAGAATAAAAGTTTTTTCATAGTTTTTGGTTTTTTAATGAGATGATTTTAACTTTAAAAGGTTGCGTTTCAGGTAAAAAAAAATGAAAAACAGGAAATGAATAAAATGACGACTTATTTCTTTTTCTTTGATACTAAATTAATTACTTTTGTGCCACATTTATTGAATTTATTCAGTATCTCAATCAGTCTAATCTTATTTATTATGAACATTCACGAATATCAAGGAAAAGAAATTTTGGCAAGTTATGGCGTTCGCGTCCAACGCGGTATCGTTGCTAACAGCCCTGTAGAAGCTGTGGCTGCTGCAAAACAACTGACTGCTGAAACCGGTACCGGATGGCATGTTATCAAAGCTCAAATCCATGCAGGAGGAAGAGGAAAAGGTGGTGGTGTAAAACTGGCTAAAAACCTGCAACAGGTAGAAGAGTTGTCAGAACAAATTATTGGGATGATGCTTAAAACGCCGCAAACTCCGCCGGAAGGGAAAAGAGTAAATAAGGTTTTGGTTGCTGAAGATGTTTATTATCCGGGAGAAAGTGAAACTTCTGAATTCTATATGTCTGTGCTTTTAAACAGAGCCAGAGGAAGAAACATGATTATGTATTCTACCGAAGGAGGAATGGATATTGAAGAAGTGGCAGAACATACTCCACATTTAATTTTTACTGAAGAAATTGACCCGGCTGTCGGATTACAGGGATTTCAGGCTCGCAGAATTGCGTTTAACCTTGGACTTTCAGGAAACGCATTCAAAGAAATGGTAAAATTTGTGGAAGCTTTATACAATGCTTACATCGGTTCAGATGCTTCTATGTTTGAAATCAATCCGGTTTTAAAAACTTCTGATAATAAAATCCTTGCTGTTGATGCTAAAGTAAATATCGATGATAACGCTTTATACCGTCAGCCTAAATATGCTGATATGCGTGATATCCGTGAGGAGAATCCAATTGAAGTTGAAGCTAAGGAAGTTGGATTGAATTATGTTGACCTTGACGGTACTGTTGGCTGTATGGTTAACGGAGCAGGACTGGCAATGGCAACAATGGATTTGATTAAGTATGCAGGTTTTGAACCGGCGAACTTCCTTGACGTAGGAGGTACAGCGGATGCTAAACGTGTTGAAACTGCTTTTAGAATTATTCTTAAAGATCCTAACGTGAAAGCTATCCTTATCAATATTTTTGGTGGAATTGTACGTTGTGACCGTGTAGCTCAGGGTGTAGTTGATGCCTACAAAAACATGGGAGATGCTATTAAAGTGCCAATCATTGTGCGTCTACAGGGAACAAATGCTGAAATCGCAAAAGAATTAATCGACAATTCAGGAATGCCAATTTTATCAGCAACTCAATTCCAGGAAGCAGCCGATCAGGTAAAAGCTGCTTTGAGTTAATAAGCTATTACAATCATTATATAAAACCATTCTGTACCTTTGTATAGAATGGTTTTTTTTATGAATAAAAAATTAAAGTTTGTCATCATAAGGATTTTGATATTGGTTATTCCAATATTAGCTTTAAATCTTTGGCATTTACTTACCTTCAATCCTCATGCAAGATGCTCTGGAGGCATTCATAGGCATGTAGATGGCTATCTCGGAATTGCAATGCTTAGTATATTTTGGTTTTATGTATGGATAGTTTTGATTGTACTGGAAACTCTTGATTATTTGTTGAGAAGATATTTCAAGTCCAAGACCTAATTTGGTTAAAGCTCAGGTTTTTTTATTATTTTCGGGGCTTTATCTGTAATATTCAAAATGAAAGCTATCGATTTCTTCACCAAAAGGATTAACATACTAATTATACTAATTTCATCTGTACTGTTGGCAGTGGTTCTCAATCTGCCTTTCAAGGCAAAGCAATTTGGTGATGAAGCTTCTTTCCATGAACAGTCCAAAAATTTGGCTAGGTATATAAAAGGAGTTGGTAGTTATGATAAGGTTACTATCACAAAAGCTCCCGGTCCAATAGCATTTTATACTCCTGTATATCTTTTGGCTCCGGCCAATGCCACTGATGATCAACTCTGGGTTTATGCCATAACTGCTACATTCATAATCTCAACAATAAGCCTTTTGCTTGTTTTTAGAATTGGTTCAAACTTGTTTTCAAAAGAGGTGGGGCTTCTGGCAGTTTTATTTTTCTTTATATTTCCAATTCATGCCTATTATTCTCTGGGAATTTTAGCAGAAATCCCTGCTTTTTTTGGTTTGGCATTAGCACTTTACGGTTGGTCGGTTGTATTTCTTCAACCCAATAGTAAAAAAGGTTGGATTGTATTATTCTTTGGACTTTGGTATCTTATTATGTGCAGGCCAAATACTATGCTTTTATTAGGCTTAGGCTTCCTGATTTTGATTTATGCTTATTTCAGAAAAAAGGAATTCTTCAGGGTATTTGGAAAAAAGATGATACTGACATTCTGCCTGGTAGGATTATCAAGTCTTGGAGTTGCAAAATTAGCTAAGGTCATTACCGGAACTAAGTCGGGCGAAGATCAGGAAGGGCTTTTTTATTTTGTGGCTTTTATGGGAAGATTTCAATTTAGGGAAGAACCCACTGATTTCCGTTTTTGGGATAATGATATCAGAGCCGACAGTAAAGATTATCAGAATTGGGGCAAAGTAGGAGGAGAGTTGTCCAATAAAATGATTGCTACTCATCGTAAATCCAATGATGTGTATAAGGAGTTTTTAATTAATGATGCATTGGAACATCCTTTTTTGTTTACCAGACAGTTTTTTGTAAAGTGCTTTTATGGACATGTTTATTTTATAAACAGTGTAAAACCGGCAGATTTTCATCTTGGTCCTTTAAAAGGCCCTGTAGTTTATTGGCTGGTCATTTTCGTGATTAACTTTGTCAATTTACTGCTCATTTTTGGAACTTTACTTTTTCTATTCAGAGAAAAAAACCTGATTAATTATTGGCCTTTCTGGGCAGTAATAGTTTCACTATTGATTTTCCATGGATTAACTTACATGGAACCAAGGTATATGTTTCCATCGCGTGTGGCTTTATACATTATGAGTGCCGAAGGGTTATATAGGATAAAGTGGATCAGAAAGAAAGTAAATTTTATCGCCCGTTTTGTTTTCCCGGCCTCAAAAGTAGTGGAAGAATGATTAAGTATAAAGTCAAATTCTAATTCAAAATGGCTGAATACTCATTTAAACTCCCCTAAGCTATTAGGGAATGCTATTTTTGTAACTGACATTAGTTAAAGCGCTTCTCATGAAAATAGCTAAAAAACTTTCACTTTGCTTTTTGCTGATTCTTTCGGCAATTACCTCGGCTCAAAATCACAAAGCTGACAGTTTAATTTCAGTTTTGTCAAGAGCAAAAAATGATATTGATAAAGTCAAAATACTCAATGCAAT
>CAMFLD010000034.1 GCA_945957245.1 uncultured Flavobacterium sp.
GTATGTTGACTGCTTTGCAAATTTCCTCGTCCGAAGTCCCCACTACTACAATATTGTGACAGTCGTGTGCTACAGAACTTGCAATTGCTCCTTCTTTCAATCCGAAATTCTTGATGAAGGCAATGGCAGGTTTGGCATTTTGATAACGATTAACCACAGCCATTTTCAGGATATCATTATCGGTATCAGAAACCAATTTACCATTTTCGGATTTAGGTTTGCAATGAATTTCATTGGTAATCAATTGCCCTTCCAAAGCTTCAATAACTCTTATTTTTTGCGCATTACCCGAAAGTTCAAAATCGCTGATTTCTTTTTTGGAAGTATTAAAATTATTTGGTTTTTCAAAATCGACATGTTTCACGAATGATTGTCCGTTTTCGGCAACCAGTTCGCCATTGATGTAGGTTTGCAATATTTTGAAAGTAACCAGGTCTTCCACTACGATGAAATCTGCAGCATCATTAGGTTGTAAAAGCCCAACGGTCATATTGTAATGTTTCACCGGATTGACGCAGGCCATCTGAAGGATTTTAAAGACATCAAACCCTTTGGCAACGGCTCTTTGGCAAAGCAGGTTGATATGACCAACAATAAGGTCGTCAGGATGTTTGTCATCGGAACAAAACATCATGTTTTCGTAATGATCCGGCAATAAGTCAATTAGAGCTTCAAAATTTTTGGCGGCGCTTCCTTCCCGGATTAAGACTTTCATTCCCAAAGAAAGCTTTTCAGCGGCTTCGTCATAAGTAAAACATTCGTGGTCCGTTGAAATGCCGGCTGCAATATATTTTTTTATAGGTTCTCCCCGAAGTCCGGGAGCATGCCCATCGACAGGTTTGCCAAAATGTTTGGCCCAGGCAATTTTTTTCAGAACCTCTTCATCATCAAATAAAACACCGGGATAGTTCATCATTTCCGACAAATAATAAATATCAGGAGAAGCCATCAGTTCCTTAATCTGCTCAGAGTCAATAACGGCTCCTGCGGTTTCAAAAAAAGTAGCAGGGACGCAGGAGGGAGCACCAAAATGAAATTTGAACGGTACTTTTTTGCCGTTATCAATCATGTAATGAACACCATCTTTTCCCAATACATTCGCAATTTCATGCGGGTCGGAAATGGTTCCAACGGTTCCGTGGAGTACAGCAAGTTTTGCAAATTCAGAAGGTACGAGCATCGAGCTTTCAATATGGATATGGGAATCAATAAAGCCCGGGAGAATATAGTTTTTGTTATGATGTTGTTTTTCGATGATGGAAGTGATTTTCCCGTCTTCAACAGTAACCTCACCCGAATAGATCCGGCGGTTAAGAATATCTACAATCTGACCTTGAATTTGCATTTTTATGGATTTTAGAACTTCAAATGTAACGAATATTATCAGCTTTATTTTATAAAATGTACACAAAAACTGCATCAGAGTTCTGAGGGCTTTTTTATATCTTTGGTTCAATCCAAAAGCTACACAAATCAATACGTTTTTCACATGAAATACATCTCTTTACTTTTTTTGTGCATCATTGGATTGGGTTACGGTCAGACCAGTTGTAAGGCATTGAAAATAGAAGAATATTATCCGATTTCGATAAGTAAAAAGGGTACGGTTAAACTGTTTTCACCATTGAATTGTGATAAGGCTGAAAAACTTAATAAATTGATATTGACCAACTCCGAGAATATTTTAGAAATAGAAAATGATTCGGTTTCCGGAGATAGCGCAAAATATCTGGAAAGAAAAAAAACTTCAGATTTTTTTACTAAGGATTCATTTGATTATCAGAAAGTCATCGAGGAACATGATATTGAGTTTCCGGGCTCAATAAACACAACAGTGTTCTGTACAGGTGATATTTTGGTATATACCACAAAATATGACTATATGGGTGACAAGGGAGCGCCTTATTATGAATTTATAAATATTGACTTAAAAAATGCAAGCCTGATTAATTTCGATGTACTTATTGATAAGAACCAAAAAGTGCAGTTGAGCAAATGGCTTGCAGTCTATGCCAAAACCCATAAAAAACAGATTATAAACAACTATCTTCAATCTTTATCTGAAAAAGCCGATCAATTATTAGGGGCATATTTAGATGTTTTTGAACAACCTTATTATAATCTGAATAAATTAAAATTAGAAATCAATTCAGGTGATTTTTACTATTTCAGCCCTAACGGAATTGTTTTTAATGTACATGTTAAGGATAGTAATTTTCTTTTGGATGAAGAACGGAAAAGAAATGAAGAATATACCTCTACCATAATCATTCCTTACAAATCAATAAACAGGTTTCTTAACCGGAAATCAGATTTGTATGCTGGAATCAAAAAAAGAATCAAATAATAAATTACGAATAAATGCGTTGGACACTCAAACCACAACCTTCCCACGATAAGGTAAAATCATTGGCTGCTGAACTCAAAGTCAGTGAACTTATTGCTTGTTTATTGATACAGAGAGGAATTGAAACCTTTGAGCAGGCCCGCAGTTTTTTTCGTCCCAATCTGGAAGACCTGCATGATCCTTATCTGATGAAAGATATGGATAAAGCGGTTTCCCGAATCGAAAAGGCAATAAATAAAGGGGAAAATATTCTGGTTTTTGGTGATTATGATGTTGATGGTACCACGGCAGTTTCGCTAGTTTCAAGCTACCTCAGGACTTATTACGAGAATGTGGCGACCTACATTCCGGATCGTTATGATGAAGGCTATGGCGTTTCCTATAAAGGGATTGATTTTGCCGATGACAATGGTTTTAGTCTGATTATTGCATTGGATTGCGGAATTAAATCTATTGACCATGTAACTTATGCTCATGGAAAAGGAATTGATTTTATTATTTGCGACCACCACCGTCCCGGAGATGAGTTGCCTAAAGCTGTAGCAGTTCTCGACCCAAAGCGGGAAGACTGCACTTATCCTTATGATGAATTATGCGGGTGTGGCGTTGGGTTCAAACTGATTCAGGCATTGGCACAAAATCGGAATCAAACGATTGAGGATTTGGTTCCTTATCTCGATTTGGTCGCTACAGCTATAGGAGCCGATATAGTCCCGATTACTGGAGAGAATAGGGTTTTGGCTAAATTCGGACTGGATGTAATTAATTCCTTTCCCCGTCCCGGAATCAAAGCGTTGATTCAGAATCTGAAAAAAACAAAACTTACAATAACGGATGTCGTTTTTATTATTGCACCACGAATCAATGCAGCCGGAAGAATAAAGCACGGAAATGCAGCTGTTGCCTTATTAACTGAGTTTGACCTTGACCAAGCTGAAATTTTTGCATCAGAAATCGAACAACATAATGCCGACCGCAAGGATTTAGACAAACAGATTACCATAGAAGCATTAGACCAAATAGAAATTAATCAGGAGACGGATAAATTTACCACTGTTGTTTATGACCAAAACTGGCATAAAGGCGTTATCGGAATTGTAGCATCCCGACTCACAGAAACGTATTATCGCCCAACGATAGTATTTACCAAAAGCGGGGATAAATTGGCCGCTTCAGCCCGTTCTGTCAAAGGCTTTGATATTTATAATGCGCTGGAGCATGTTTCAGAACATTTGGAACAATTTGGAGGACACATGTATGCCGCTGGAATGACACTCAAAGAAGAAAATTATTCATTATTCAAACAGGCTTTTGAAAAAGAGGTTGCTAATACCATTCCCCCTGAATTATTGATTCCTGAAATTAGTATTGATGCCGAAATCAGCCTGACAGATATTGATACTAAATTAATGCGCATCTTAAAGCAGTTTGAACCTTTTGGGCCTCAAAACATGTCGCCGGTCTTTATGAGTAAATCGGTAAAGGATACGGGAAATGCCAAAACACTAGGGTCTGCCAATGAACACTTAAGGCTTTTTGTAAAACAAAACAATAGCGAAGGCTTTGGAGCTATTGGATTTGGATTAGGAAAAAAACTGGACGAAGTAAGAAATCAACAGCCATTTGACATCGTTTACCATATCGAAGAAAATGAATTCAATGGAAATGTAACGCTACAGCTTCGGTTGAAGGATTTGAAAAATTAATACTCTTTCAGCTCCAACTTTTCTCCATCAAAAACACCGTAGGTGAAATAACCAATCCAGTCACCAAGGTTTACATATTCCGAGTTGTCACCAACCTTGATAATCATAGGTAAATGACGGTGGCCAAAAACAAGGTAGTTATACTGTTTGGTTTCCAGTTTGCGTTTAGAATATTGTACCAGCCATTCGTTTTCCTCACCAAGGAATTTGACATCAGCTTCTCCGGAGATCAATTTGTTTTTTACAGACAGGTATTGCGCCAGCTTCATACCAATATCCGGATGTAGCCATCGGTAAAGCCATTTTGAAAACGGATTGGTAAACACTTTTTTCATGCGTTTGTAGCCTTTGTCGCCCGGGCCTTTTCCATCGCCATGACCAATAAGGAATGTTTTTCCGTTGAATTCATATTCCTGATTATCATGGAAAACGGGTATGTTCAGTTCTTTTTCAAAATAATCGTTCATCCATAAATCGTGATTACCGACAAAAAAATAAATCGGAATCCCACTATCACGGATTTCGGCCAGTTTACCTAAAACCCTCACAAAGCCTTTGGGAACGACTGTTTTATATTCAAACCAAAAATCAAATAAATCGCCCAAAAGGAAAATACACTCGGCATCTTTCTTTACTTCATCAAGCCATTGGACAAATTTTTGCTCACGCGGAAAACTGGCTTCGGGTGTTGGAGCACCAAAGTGCTGGTCAGAAGCGAAATATATTTTTTTATTTGGAGAAATAGTCATCAATCGTTGAGGTTATTCATTATCTGAAGCATACCATTCGGCAAAAGAAGTGTCCGTTTCCTGTAGTTTCAGGGAATGAAGTTTTATAGCAGCAGGAAGGCGTTTTTTAATTTTTTCGGCAAAATCCGTAACCATATTTTCACTCGTGGGCTGGTAGTTAACTAAAATTACATGATGGCCACGGTTTTTCAATTCGGCAGCCAAATCCACATGAGGTGTGTTTTTATTGAATACGGTGGCATGGTCGAAAACATCTACAATTTCCTCTTTAACAATCTTTTTCAAATCAGAAAAATCGATAACCATTCCGAATTTTACATTGGAAGTATCCGTTATAGGCTGGCCAATAACCGTTACTGAAAGTTTGTAGCTGTGGCCATGAACATTTTTGCATTTCCCGTCATAGCCGTAAAGGGCATGTCCGGTTTCAAATGAAAATTGCTTGGTAATTCTGATATTGCTCATGCTTCTGAATTTATTTCGTCAATTCGACCCCAATAGGTCTTGGGTGCAAAGGTAACTACTTTTTAAATTGGCTTAACGCTTGTTTAGTAAAATCGGAAAGAACCAGTTTCCCTGAAATTGCAGCTCTTTCGTAAAGAAGTTTGTCCCAGTGATCAGTTCCTTCCCAGAATACCTTTTTCATTTCTGCCAACGCTTCCGGATTGTATGATGCAAGTCGCTCTGCTTCATGGTTAACGGCTTCATTGACTTCAGCCATGCTGTCGAACAGATCAGCATATAAGCCTTTCGCTACAGCCCAATCTGCTGTTTGCCAAAGAGTAGGCTGCAATGTCATTTCAGACAGGGCTGTTTTGCCAATCTTTCTCGAAACGGCAGGTTCAATTACAAATGGCCCAATTCCAATAGCAATTTCAGATAACTTAACAGCCGCATCCTGATAGGCAAAAGCAATATCGCAGGCTGAAATAAGGCCAACACCGCCACCAACAGCCTTACCTTGTATTTTACCAATGATGATTTTGGAGCATTTACGCATAGCATTGATAACATCAGCAAAGCCCGAGAAGAACTTTTTCCCGTCTTCAAAATTAGAAATCGAGAGCAGTTCGTCAAAGGATGCACCAGAGCAAAAGGTTTTTCCTTCACTTTGCAGAATGACAACATTGACTTCCTTGTTGTCGGAAATTGAATTAAGTTCGGCAGTAAGTTTTTGTAGCAAACTGCTTGGAAACGAATTGCTGGCAGGGTGACTAAAGGTTATGGTGGCAATTTTATTTTCTATGGTTATCGAAAGGCAGCCGTTTTCAGACATGATAAATTATTTTTAGGTAAAGATAAGAAATCTAAAAAAGATTGCTTTCAGTTGATATTTGTTTCTATAAAATTATATATTTGCCCAACCAAAGTATTGGGGATGTAGCTCAGTTGGCTAGAGCGTTTGGCTGGCAGCCAAAAGGTCGTGGGTTCGAGCCCCATCTTCTCCACTTCAACAAACCAAAGCCTGTCATAGATTCCTGATGGGCTTTTTTATTTGCTAAAACAATGCTGAAACTTTTCAGGGAGCGAAAGCCTGCACTGTTAACAATTCAGCGCAGGCTTTCTCATGTCAGCGCACCACTTCAGAAAGGAGTAGCACCCAGCTGCGGCATCTGCCCGTTATCTGCCATCGAAGAATATGCGTCCCTCGTAACAACAATGTGGTCAAGAATGGTCATCTTGTGGAACTTCGCAATTTCCATGAACTCCTTTGTCAGTTGAATGTCTGCATCACTAAAGGCAGTATTTCCCGAAGGATGGTTGTGAGACAAAACCAGATGGCTGGTCTTGGACTTAAGCGCCAAAGCGAAGACAAGCCTTAAATCCACCATGCATTCAGAAATCCCTCCTGTGGCAACCGTAGAGATGCCAAGACAAGCATTTTTTCGGTCGAGTAGAAGCACGCGAAACTGTTCCTGCAATTCCAGCTTGCCGTCATCCCAAGTATTGAACAGGACGTCATAAGCATCCCTAGAAGACCTGACGCAAACACGATCCGCAGGATCGACTTTATTCCTGTAGACAAGTTCAATTTCGGCGACTTTGTTGAAATCAATCATCGCTCTTTGCATTCAGTTGAGACCTTTCTGCTGGAATTTTACCCAATCATTAACATCTTTATGGGGCGCAAACAGTTCGCTTTTGGAAAGAAAACCATAGCCGAGGATATCTACAAAATCCTTGACTGCTTTCGTTGCGCTCTCTCCTGCCGTATCGTTGTCGAACCAAGTGATGACGTTTTGATAGTGGTAGTTTTTGATGTAGGCATAGGCTTGTTGCAGGCAGTACACTGAGTTCAGAATGATCACGTCTCCTGCAAACTGGTAGTCAGGCATTTTCATGACAGCGGACAGAAAGTCCATCACACCTTCAAACAGGTGAATTTCGGTCGCTGGCACAGCAGAACCTCGGATAAAAGTAATAGCTTTCTTCCCGATACATCCTTTGAAGAAGGCATTCCGTAGTTCGTAGCCTTCAGCTTCGTTTCGCATGCTTAGAACACGGATGGTCTTTCCGGTGTTCTTGTTGAAAACGTGCGCCTCTTCCAGATATTTCTGCCCGACATCCAAGGGAATGTTGCGGGAAGCAAGATATTTAACCAAAGGTCCCTTTTCGATGGCGTGACGACTTGTGATTGATAAAGGAGAAGGCTTTTTAGGCTCTTTCTTGTCTACATTTAAGATGATGGGTGGAGAAGAAAACATATTTCGTAGCCAACGCAAGGCATCGACAGCCGTATGATCTTCACCCTGACTGTCAAGATAAGTCGTGACCAAAGCGATAGCATCGCCGCCTGCTGCAAGACCGAAATCATACCAAATATTTTTTGCGATAGTGATGTGGAAACTTGCGGTGCGCTCATTTCGGAATGGCGAATTGTACCAGATTTCTACGCTGGTCGACTTGACAACCTTAGCACCCATTTTTTGCAGGATTTCAGACAAAGGAATAGCGTTGGCTTGTTCTATATTCATAGAATACCTCGTGAAAAAGATTGAAGATGTTGTAGAGTTAAAGCTGTTTACGGCTTCATCATGTTATCGAGAAACTCATCGAGGACGGACTTTCTGTATCTGATGGAGCGACCGATTTTGAGTGGTTTCAAGTCATGTTTTTTTGTATAGTCCCAAGCACAAAGAGTATTCGGCATGAAGCCGAGATATTTTGCCGCCGCTTTTCGAGTCATGAGTTGTTCAGGCTCATGCTTGTCCCTTTCTGCGTTATGAAGAAGATCGTTATATAGTTCAGTATCCAAGTACATTCAATTTCCCCTCTGGACAATTACCGATTGCACCCCTGCAATCAGCTTATATTTCAAGACTAACTCCGAATCACGATTCCCGACGTGAAATTCCAATTTATTAAACACAAACGAACTCAGCAGTGCAGTGTCGAATTCAATTGGTGGGTTCTTGAATGGAAGGATGCTAGAGCCAAATAGTAAATTTTTTATTTCAATCTGAAGTTGTAACACATTTTTGAGAAAAAAAAGCATCGATACTGATGCACGAAGCAACTTGCAGACTTATGAACTCGAAAACTTCTGGGCAAAATCGATTTTCATGAGACCGTTGATACTGTACAACAGGGAGGCCTTGATGTCGGAGTTCCAAAAGCATCCTCTATCCAAAGCAGACAAGATATACTTAGAACTTGTAAAACACCTGCAAAAGACGGCACCATATGCTATAACAGAAACCGAAGCACACGAAGCTGCGAGAAATCTCATCGGGTTGTGCAAAACCCTGATCGAGATTCAAATGCAACTGAACAAGGAGAAATCATGTCAAGAGTAATTGATCTTCCTCGTACGCAAGCAACGAAAGCTGTTATCTTTGCGCGAGTCTCATCCCGTGAACAGGAAGACGGATATTCAATCGACGCACAAAAGCATCGCCTGAAGATGTATTGTGAAAGGCGAGGTCTTGAAATCGTGCGCATATTCGAGATTACGGAATCTTCGACTCGCGGCGATCGTACGAAGTTCATGGATATGATCAAGTTTTGCAAAGCCCAAAAACAGCCGATTGCAATCGTCGCCGACAAAGTCGATCGTGTGCAACGTAGTTTTAAAGAATATCCTTTGCTTGATGCCCTCGTTCAAAGCGGAAAGCTTGAACTTCATTTTAATACGGAAGGCTATGTCATCCATCGGGAGAGCGTCAGCCAAGAGCGATTAATGTGGTCGTTCGGCGTTATTATGGCGCAATCCTACGTCGACAACCTTCGTGACAACGTCAAGCGGGCAATTGACCAGAAAATACGTGCCGGAGAATACGTCAGCCGCGCTCCTCTAGGTTATCTCAACATCCGCGAAGATTCACGTCGGGCTGACATTATTCCCGATACTTTCAGGGAACCCCTTATCCGAAAAATGTTTGAAGAATTTGCAACTGGCCTCTACACCACAGGTCAAATGAGAAAGTGCCTTCACGAGTGGGGACTTCGCACCCGTGAAGGTAAATCCGTCTCGAAATCTTACGTATACGAAATGCTAACCAATCCGTTCTATTACGGCTTTATGGTTGTCAAAGGCAAACACTATCCCCATAAGTATCGTCCCCTTATCGATAAGGTTCTTTTTGACCAGTGTCAGAGCGTGCTTAACGGCTGGAATAAGAAAAGATTCGCCTATGGAGCGAAAGAATTTGTATTTCGTGGAATTCTTACTTGCGCCACAAACGGAAAGACCGTTTCGTCCCTTACAAAGACCAGAACATACAAAAACGGTGATAAGGGCGAGTGGACTTATCTTCAGTCGTGGGACAAGAATGGCAAGCAGATGTACATCCGCGAGGAAAAAGTATTGGAACAAGCCGCCAATGCGCTTCGAAACCTACTCGTTTCAGCAGACGCACTCGAAATGGTAGCGAAATACCTAAAAGAAACGCATTACGCAGAACGGGACTTTATTAACCGTCAAACTGACGAATTGCAGCGCGAGAGACGTCTTGTCCAGAACCGTACATCTGGACTGACAGAATTGCTTATTGACGGTGGGATTTCGCGTGATGAATACGACGAACAGCGTTTTAAATATCAGTCGCGCTTGATGGAGATAACAAACTCATTAGAAGCGAATCAGGCAGCCGATGATGGTTTCAAGGACTCTTTATTGATGCTGCTTGATTTGTGCAATAAAGCGCCGAATTTGTTTGCGAGTTCCACAACCGAGCAAAAACGCCGCATCCTGAATTTCGTATTTTTGAACCTGAGACTAGAGGAAGGAACTCTTTGTTATTCCTACAGAATGCCTTTCGGCGAAATCGCCGAAGCAGCAAAATCAGGGAAATGGTCGGCGCTGGTCGATACGCTTAGAACTTCCCATAAGTTACGGTCGCAAATCATAGAAATTCTTAGGCTTTACAGTCCGCCAATTCAAGACAACATCTAATTTTTAATGCTCGGACTGTTTAATTTCAAGTCCTAGTATAGTTTTTATGCATCTCAAAGATACTCCATAATAATTTAGCATCGCGTGGCAGAATGCGATTTTAGAAAAATTCTTATATTTGTCATCCCTTCTCTGCCACTGACAATATTTTAGGCGTGATAATTAGCGTAAAATATCCCAACTAATTTGTATCTTCGGTTGCAAATACTATGCTGTTGCAATTATTCCACAATTTTTTATGCAAACACTTAATAATGGACAAAAAAACAAAAGGGTCGTGGTTAATTCACCACACTAATAAGTTGCAAGGTGTAACCAATCAGAATGGATATGAGAATACTTTTGTAGCAGGCAAAGCAGGTATCTTACTTTCAGCTATATCCGCTGATAAAGGCGTTACTATTACTAATAATCGTTTAGAAGTTCTTGCGAAGGCAGCAAACATAAATACAAAATTAGAATTGCCTATGCTTATTGACGTTCTTGAGAAGCAAGAACTAATTGATAAATCATCGAGCGGTATAGCTGTACTTGGTGTTACAACAGGAACTGCCTTACAGCACACATCGGACATCTTTGATTCACTTAATCCAAATGCGAACGAAAATGCATCTATAGCGCTTGCTGAAAGTGCCTCTATATCTCCAATATTCACGGATGATATTCGTGATGAATTGAGCGATACGTACAAACTTTCTTCTGAAGAATTTAAACAACTTATTACAGAGTCGGAAGAAATTGGATTTGTAGATGTTGAAAAAATATCCGATGACAGCAAATTACTATTTAATGGTCATCTATTTCGCAGAGATACAACACAAAAAATTAAATCCGTATTAGATTCTTTGAAACCAGAGGAACAGAGAAAACTAACCGAAATAACTGAACTGTTGCGAACAACTGCGTGTATCACTGTTGAAAATGCAAAAGCAATGATGGGTGCAAGTTTATTTGATAAAATCATTTCAGTGGGATTGCTTGATGTGAGTGTAGTAAGTAATTCAACTGAGGAAGTTGGATTCCTGACATTACCATCCGCATTTGCCAAGTATAGTGATTCAATGGTAGATGATGCTTTTGATCTTGCAAAAGCATTCTTAAGTTCAATTACATACGGAATGACTAAGAGTTCATATACAAGAGGTCAAATAACTCAAGTTGATGCGCTTTTAAGCGCTCTAATTAGAGGTGAAAGTGTTGGACCCGTGGCTGCAATTGCCCAAGACTATAAAGTTCTAGAACTTAAAGGTGTTGTAGAAGTCAAGCAAGGAACCAAAACTAGTTTTTATGGTCAAGCTAGATCAGGTCCTATGCTCACGTTGTTGAAAAAAGAAGTCGGAGAACTGGCCTTACAAGTAATTCGTCAAGGAGACGCTAGTGAACAGTCTTTAACCGCACTTCCTTCAGCGACAGTAACCAAATTTGAAGGACCGGAGCAAACAAGAGAAAAAGTTAGAAGAAAACAAACAACTGCAAATCCAAAGGCTACGAATGATATGCTTTCTATTCTTCGTACGGGTGGTAAATTATAAATCATGGCAAAAGAAAAAGAGATACTACCGAAAGGTTATTTAAACGAAGAATTACTGCGAAGTTACTTTTTAAAATCGGGATACTATGTTATTAGGGGCGTTCCATTTGTTTATGAAGGCTTTGATGTTACCGACATTGACCTTTGGCTTTACAGCCGAACTTCTTCAGTAGCTCGTGAAATTACAATTGTGGACGCTAAAAATAAAAGAACTCCGCAGGCAATTGAAAGAATTTTTTGGGTTCAAGGATTGCGCATTGCGACCAAAGCAACTAACGCAATTGTTGCGACGACTGAAAGAAGGCAAGAAGTAAAGGATTTTGGGCGTGATTTAGGTATTGTTGTTTTAGATGGTATTTTTTTACAAAAGCTAAAGATTGCAGAAGCTGGTAAATCCAATAGAATTACTGACGAAGATTTCTATTCGAAAATAAATGATTAT
>CAMFLD010000035.1 GCA_945957245.1 uncultured Flavobacterium sp.
CCATTTAGCTAATTCGTTATTTTCTTCTTTTGGATTCATTTGTTGAGAAACATTTTAAAATTAAAAAACCCTACCTAAATTGTTCGATATCTGTTCGTAAGGCAATTAGCGCTCCGTGAATTCTTTTTTCAACAGCCTTTATGCTGATATCGAGCATCTCGGCAATTTCATGGTATTTTTTACCTTCAATACGGTTTAGGAGAAAAGCAGTTCTTTGAGCTTCAGTCAGTCGGTCAATAGCTTTTTCCAATTTTTGCTTGAACTCTTCTTCTTCTAAAATAAATTCCGGATTAAGATTAGTCCGGTCATTTATTGAATTGTTATTTTCAAATTTCAAAACTACCTTTTGATGTGCAATTTCATTTAAGGAGGAATTGTTGGCAACAGTGTATAAGAATGACTTTGCTTTTTCAAGAGGAACTTTTTGGCAATTTTCCCAAAGTTTGATAAAGGAATCCTGAGCAATATCATTGGCTTTTTCCTCATTGCCATACTTGAAATACAAGTAATTTCGCAATGATTTAATGTTGGCTTTAAAAAAGCCGGAGAAAATTAATTCTTCACAAATACCTTTAGAATTGGTTTGTTCCATTTATTCAACTTATTTTTCCAGGGTTTAAATTTAATTTTTTTTTCGTAAGTAGGGTTTTTTATTGCAACTTTGTTTTAAATTCACACAAGTGAAGTCAAAATGAAAACAAAATACCTGTTATTTTCCTGTTTATTAGCGCTGATGCTTTTCTCCTGCCAGGATGAAACAGAGTCAGTTACGCTGAATTCAGAAAACAGTTTTGCTAAAACATCTCCTTTATCTTCTTTGGTGAAAAGAGTTTCCCAAAAACCAACAAGTATTGATAATGTATTGGATAACACAAGTTGTTTCAGTGTGAAATTACCTGTAGGTGTTACTGTTGATTCGCAATACCGTCATTTATATTCAGAAGCTGATTATGCAATAATCCAAAATATTAAAGACCAATCGGGTTCAGATGATGATATTGTACATTTTAGTTTTCCGATTACATTGGTTTATCCGGATTACCACGAAGTAGTCGTTGCTACACAAAGTCAGTATGATTCAATTGTAGCACAGTGTGGTTCCGGTAGTGGTTTTAGTGAAATATCGTGCATTGATTTTAATTATCCGGTAACGCTGAACATCTACAATTATAACAATCAGGTGGGAAGTTCACAAACTATTCAAAATGACAGCCAATTGTATAATTTTATAAATGGGCTCACTGATGGAGAAATTGTAGGGTTCGTTTATCCATTGACTTTAACTAAAGCCGGCGGTGCTACAGTAAATGTAAGTGCCAACAGCCAATTGGAAACTCAAATTGACAGTGTTATTGATGACTGCTCGAGTTCCGGACCTACGCCATTGTCGCTTTCTGATGTATTGACCAGTGGAAGCTGGTATGTGTCTTATTGTTTTGATGAGCATGATGAAACAAGTTATTATGCAGGCTACAATTTTGTCTTTAATGCCAATGGTACCAGTAAAGCGACCAAAAACGCCACGATCATTAATGGTGATTGGGATATCCATAACGAAAGCGGATATAAAAGGTTGGATTTACAATTTGATGGTTCAGCATTATATGAAATGGAAGATAACTGGAAGGTACTCGAATTCACAGAAACAAGTATAAGACTCAAAGAGCTAAGTGGTGGAGGTAGTGAGAACCATTATCTGAATTTTACGAAAAACTAAATTCGCAGGATTATGAAGTTTTTCCACAAAAAGTTTTTGTACCATGACAATGAGTACAGGAATACCCACCAACAATCAGCCAAAAATAAAACCAATATTGGTTATTTACTGAATCAATTCCTGATTTGGGGTGTTATATTCTGTATTGCTTTTGCAGTAATCAAATTTGTATTCGTCGATTATGATTAGTTAAAATACTTACCCAAATAAAATAATAGAAGCCGGTTTTTAGCCGGTTTTTTTATTTGTTCAAATAATTCCTGCTTTTTGGATAAATTTATTAATTTTTTAAGATAAAGGGGTAGGGTATTGCTGGTTCGTCATGTTTTATTGGCATAAGGCAAAATCATAATCTTTTCAGGGTTTTGATAATGATTTTAATAACAATTTTAAATAAAAGATTATGATAAAAAAAGCATTCAAAATTGCTGCTGTGGTAATTGTGGTAGGTATTGTAGGATTCTTTTCTGCCCGATATTATGCTTATCACGGAGGCAAAAGAGATGTGGCTTCAGAAAGTGCAGCTTTCAGTGTTTCGTCAAATGCAATTGTAAGTGAGTTTTCCTCCAATACAGAAGCTTCTAATAAAAAATACCTTGAAAAACCGGTGTCCATATCAGGTACTGTAACCAGCATTGAAGGTAATGCCGTGATATTGGATAAATCAGTCAATTGCATTTTCTCATCCAATATAGGTAAGATTAACGTAAATGATAAAGTTACCATTAAAGGAAGAGTAATCGGTTTTGATGATCTTTTAGGCGAATTGAAACTGGACCAATGTAGTATTCAAAATTAATAAATAAAGCAAAAATGAAATTAACCAAATTTAGACTTGTAATTGTAGCATTGTTTGCAATTACTTTTGCCCGGGCTCAGGATGAATTAATGAAAGAGCTCGATTCTGTGCCAAAACAAAAAGAAGTTGCAGCCGCAGCATTCAAAGGATTGCAGATTTGTAACATGCAATCAACTAAACTACCAGCCAAAGGGGAATTTTATTTCCTTGTTTCACACCGTTTCGGGGATTTGAAGAATGGTATCAATAATTTCTTCGGATTGGATAATGCCTTAACTAAAATAGGCGGGATTTACGGAGCTACCGATTGGTTATCTTTTGGAGTATCACGCCACACTTACCAAAAAACTTATGAGCTTGCAGTTAAATACAGACTTGCCAATCAGCAGGTAGATGGATTTCCTTTTACAATCGTCGGATACAATACGATGGATATCAATAGTGAGTTGAAAAAAGACCTGTATCCGGGCTTAAAATTCAGCCATCGTTTAGCATATACCACTCAGGTTTTGATTTCAAGAAAATTCACCAACTCTTTTTCAGCTGAATTAGCCGGAATCTATGTACATAAAAATCTTTATGATGCGCTTCTGGATCAGGAAAATGTTTATTTGGCCGGAGCAGGAGTACGTTACAAAATTGCCAAAAGACTTAGTTTGAATCTTGAATATGCCGCAAGGTTAAACCTACCGGATGATGAAACCTCTGTTTATCACAACCCGTTAACACTTGGATTGGATATCGAAACGGGTGGTCACGTATTCCAATTAGTTTTCTCAAACAGCCAACCAATGAATGATGTAGCGATATTTTCAAATGCAGGAGGCAATTGGGAGAAAGGGAGCCTGTATTTTGGATTTAATATGTATAGAGTATTTTAAAAATAAAGAACATGAAAAAGCTAACAATAGCATCGTTGCTAATAATTATAATTGCAGGTATTTCAATAGTTTCCTGTGATTCAACTACAGTGCAGGAAGTACAGCCTGTAGTTACCAACCCAACCTATAACGCTAATATCCAACCCATATTTGCCGCCAAATGTGTTTCATGCCATTCATCAAATGGAGAAAACCCTCCGCTGACAAATTATGCAGAAGTTAAGGATGCCGTAGAAAATGGAGATGTAATGTGCAGGCTTCAAAACGAGTGTGGAGAAGTGATGCCACCAAGCGGGAAATTGCCACAGGTTTTTATAGATATGGTAAACAATTGGAAAACTCAGGGTTACGTAGAGTAATAATCAAAAATGAAATACCCATCGACTGTGAATTCCAGCAAATGGAGAAGTATAAATGGGTATTCCATCTTTATTTAAATTTTAAATATTTTATACAAATGAAAAAAACAGCCATTTTATTTATAGCGCTTCTTTTTGGAAGCACCTTATTTGCCCAAAAGATGATTACCCGAACGGGAGAAATAAAGTTTGATGCAACTGTCCCAGGTGCCATGGATGAAGTTATAGGAACCAACAAAACGGTTTCGGCAATTTTTGATAAATCTACCGGAGAATTGGTAGTTCTGGGATTGGTAAAATCGTTCAAATTCAAATCACCTTTGATGGAAGAACATTTCAATGAAAACTATATGGAAAGTGATAAACTTCCTAAAGCCAGTTTCAAAGGAAAAGTTCTTAACTATGATGGTAAGACAGGAAGCTATGATTTGGAAGGTGATTTAACGATTCACGGTGTTACTAACAAAATTAAAACTAAAGTAACATTTACAAATGATGGTAAATTAACACTTTCAGGAGCATTCACCGTAAAATTGTCAGATTACAAACTTGAAGTTCCTGCACTGGCAAAGAAAACATTAGCCGAAACCGCTAAGATTACTATCAAACTAGCCTTGGAAAATAAGTAGTCTAATATAAAACCAAATTATAATGAAAAACTTTTATTCAAAAAGAATGTATTCAGCATTGTTGCTATTACTGGTTTCATTTGGATATTCCCAAACTGCCGGAACTATGACAATGACTTATAACCAGCCGCAGCCTACTTCACCTGCCCTAAATCAGGGAGTGAAAAATGTGTATGCTGTTTGGATTGAAAACAGTACAGGTACATTTATCAAAACTAAATGCAGGTATACATCTACATCCACGGATGATCACCTGCCAACATGGGCCAGCAAATCAGGATGCGCCAGCACAAGTGTAGCAACAGGCTCAGCATGTAATGTTACTGATGCTTTAACAGGTGCAACCCGAACCGCTTCAACGTCACCAACTGCTTTTGGAGCCAAAACAGTTAGCTGGGATGGGAAAAATGTTGTAGGAACTACAAACGGAACAACAGTAGCCGATGGTACCTACAAAGTTTGGGTTGAAAGTTCATGGAATGACGGAGCGAATAACATCCACAACGAAATTAACAGCTTCTCTTTTACAAAAGGAACTACGGCTACCCATGTAACTTACACCGGTGATACCTATTTAAACACCATTGTTATTGATTGGGTACCAACAGCATTAGGTATTAATGATGTAAAGGATCAGGGGCCAGCTGTAGTAATTTATCCGGTTCCTTCTACTGGTATTTTTAATCTGGATTTTAAAAATGAAGTAAGTGAGATTAAAGTTTATAATCTGCTTGGACAGGTAATGTATTCAGAGAAATTTAACGGAACAACAACATCAATTACTAAACAGGTTGATCTTTCAGGATTGGCAGAAGGAAACTATGTTTTCAGCCTTACAAATGACAACGGAACATCTAATTTTGAGGTGATTCTTAAAAAATAAATTTTTCCTTCACATTTTTATGTTAAGAAGAGTATCTGTGAAAACAGGTGCTCTTTTTTTATTCTACATCGTTGAGTATTTGCTTTAAACCACTGGTTTCGTATATCTGATAGTTTCCTTTATCATCTGAATAGATAAGATAGGCCTGAAGCTCAGGATGATTGGATAAAAAAAGTTTAGCTTTTTCCAAACCCATTACTAGTACTCCGGTTGCATTGGCGTCAGATGAAATACATTCTTTAGAAAACAAGGAAGCGCTCAAAAGATTATTTTTCGTTGGATAACCTGTTTTTGGGTCAATGTGGTGTGCATATTTTACTCCATTTTCTATGATAAACCTTCTATAGTTTCCTGAAGTGGCAATAGCCAGGTTTTCCAGTTTTACCAAAGCTTTCAGGTCATTTGCAGATTCTTTATTATCAATAGGTTTTTCAATTCCTACAGTCCAATTAGTTCCATCCGGTTTTTTGCCTTTGGCATAAACTTCTCCGCCAATTTCTACAATGAAAGAAGCAATTCCCTGTTGGCTCAGGAAATCTGAAACTACATCAACCGAATATCCTTGTGCAAAAGCATTAAAATCCAGTTTTACCCGAGGATCTTTTTTAATGATATGGTTTCCTCTAAGCCGGATTAAATCAAAGCCAACAAATTTCAGAATACTGTCGATTTTCTTTGGTTCTATTTTTTCTTTTTTTCCGGGACCAAATCCCCAAGCATTTACCAGTGGATACACTGTTGGATCAAAAGCACCATCAGTATTTTTCCATACTTCCTTTGCCTTTTTGAAACAGGTTATAAAATATTTATCAGCAACAACGTTTTGTTCGTTGGAATTAATTCGGGATATGATTGAATTTGGAATATAAGTTGAAACCGATAAATCAAAATCTTTTAGTATCTGCACAACCTGAGGTTTGAAATCCCTATTCGCATTGTCATAATAGGTAATGTGGTAAGTGGTGCCCTGAGCTTCACCCTCTATTTTGATAGGGTTTTTTTGAGCAAAAATTACTGTACTAAAAATTAAAAAAAAGAATGTAGGTGCTGTTTTAGCCATAAAAAATAAGTTTTAATAAAAACAGTTTTAATTTGAAATACCCTATTAAAATTTTTTATTTACTGATGTAGGGAATCTGAGCGATAAGCTGTTTTATAGATAAGTGTTTCCACTGATTGATTTTTGGAAGTAATCATGAAGCAGATGCATTTGTTTTTTTAAAATTTTGAGTTTGTTTTTTTAAGTTAGGGTTTTTTGGTAAACCATCCGTAACAGCAACGGATGGTTTTTTTATTTGCCCAAATACAGAAGTTCAAAATCAAATCCTTAAATTTGCACTTCTAAAAAACAGAATCCATGTTTAATAATTTAAGTGATAAACTAGATAAAGCATTCCATATACTGAAAGGACACGGTAAAATTACCGAAGTCAATGTAGCTGATACCTTAAAGGAAGTGCGTCGTGCCTTGCTTGATGCCGATGTTAATTTTAAGATAGCAAAGGATTTTACCACAAAAGTTAAGGATAAGGCTATTGGTGAAAATGTATTGACTACATTACAACCGGGCCAATTATTGGTTAAAATCGTTAAGGACGAATTAACCGAATTGATGGGAGGTGATGCCACGGGAATCAACCTTTCAGGGAATCCAACAGTTATTTTAATGTCAGGTCTTCAGGGATCAGGTAAAACGACTTTCTCGGGAAAACTGGCCAATTATCTTAAAACTAAAAAGAATAAAAAACCTCTTTTGGTTGCCTGTGATATCTATCGTCCTGCGGCGATTAACCAGTTACATGTGGTTGGAGACCAAATAGGAGTTGAGGTTTATTCAGAACCAGAAAACAAAAATGCGGTAGCCATTGCACAAAATGCCATCCAATATGCAAAATCAAAAGGATTCAATGTCGTAATTGTCGATACAGCAGGGCGTTTGGCTATTGATGAGGAAATGATGAACGAAATTGCCAATGTGCATGCCGCTATCAAGCCTCAGGAAACGTTGTTTGTTGTTGACTCTATGACAGGTCAGGATGCTGTAAACACAGCTAAGGCTTTTAACGACCGATTGAATTTTGATGGAGTTATCCTGACCAAATTAGATGGTGACACCCGAGGTGGAGCTGCTATTTCGATTAAATCGGTAGTTGATAAACCAATTAAATTCATCGGTACCGGAGAAAAAATGGAAGCCATTGACGTATTTTATCCATCACGTATGGCGGATAGAATTTTGGGAATGGGAGACGTTGTATCCTTAGTAGAAAGAGCTCAGGAGCAATACGATGAAGAAGAAGCAAGGAAAATCCAGAAAAAAATCGCTAAAAACGAATTTGGTTTTGATGATTTCCTTACTCAAATCCAACAGGTAAAGAAAATGGGTAATATGAAAGACCTTATCGGAATGATACCCGGAGCCGGAAAAGCTTTGAAAGATGTTGAAATTGAAGACGATGCATTTAAACATATTGAAGCCATCATTTACTCGATGACACCTAAGGAAAGAAGTAAACCGTCTATCATTGACATGAAAAGAAAAACCAGAATTGCAAAAGGTTCGGGAAGAAAAATTGAAGAAGTAAATCAGCTGATGAAACAATTCGACCAAATGAGCAAAATGATGAAGATGATGCAGGGTGGAGGAGGAAAGAACCTGATGAAGATGATGGGAGGAATGAGATAATAGGTAAAGACGCGAGCAATTGCGTCTTTTTTTTATAAATAACAACACAATAAAAAATGAAATTACTTGATGGGAAAAAGACTTCGGCAGATATCAAAAATGAAATCACAGCAGAAGTAAAAAAAATGAAGGCAAATGGGGAGAAAGTCCCGCATTTGGCTGCAGTAATTGTTGGAAATGATGGCGCCAGCTTAACGTATGTAGGCAGTAAGGTGAAAGCCTGTGAATTGGTTGGTTTTGAATCGACGCTGATTAAAATGCCAAGTACTACATCTGAAACCGAATTACTGAAAAAAATAGCCGAACTTAATGCGGATGATACTATTGACGGATTTATCGTCCAATTGCCTTTACCCGATCAGATTGATACCCAAAAAATACTAATGGCTATTGATCCAAGTAAGGATGTTGATGGTTTTCATCCGGAAAATTTTGGTAAAATGGCTTTGGATATGTCTACTTTCATACCGGCCACTCCTTTTGGAATCCTGGAATTGCTTGAAAGGTATAATGTGGAAACCAAAGGAAAACACACCGTAGTCATCGGTCGAAGCCATATCGTAGGAAGACCAATGAGTATTCTTATGGGAAGAAAAGGCTTTCCGGGTAATTCTACAGTAACACTAACGCATAGTTATACAAAAAATATTGCCCAGATAACCACACAGGCAGATATCATTATTACAGCTTTAGGTGTGCCCAATTACTTAAAAGCTGAAATGGTAAAAGACGGAGCGGTAGTAGTTGATGTTGGAATTACAAGGGTTGCAGATGAAAACGATACCCGGGGTTACCGTATCACAGGTGACGTAGATTTTGAAAATGTTTCCAAAAAAACATCCTATATAACTCCGGTTCCCGGAGGAGTTGGTCCAATGACTATTGCCATGCTTCTCAAGAATACTTTATTGGCCAGAGAGCAGAAAATACTTAGACAAGAATAAAAAAATCCTGAGTGAAAGCTCAGGATTTTCTGTTTTTATTGCAGACTATTGAATCTATTGATGATAAAATCCATTTTCTTATTAAGGCTCTCGAATAGATTATTTGGCGCTTTGATAGTGATTTCAAAGCCATTCTCATTGTTTGTCAGGTCTTGTTTGGGTTGATTTAAGTCTGCTTTTGTCTCTTCAAAGAAATAATCGTAAGAAGCTTCCAATATGACAGGCTGGTAAAAATTTTATCAGTTTTTAAAAATCGTTTGTTCAGAATAGTTTTATGATATACATTTAACTAATTTCTAAATTTTCGTATTTTGAGTAATTCAGGTATTTTATTTAAAAAGTGGTTAAATGTTATATCTTTTTTTGAGTTTAATCTCAAAGTAAATCTTGCTGTATCAATTCTCTTTTTGATATTTGGTGATATGAAGACATTTTCATTGTGTTTTATCTCATTTGGATATTCTATAAGTTTTTTTCTAAGGGAATTGCATCCAAAAAATAAAGAATATTTATTTTACTTTAACAATGGTTTGACCAAAATGCAATTGATTATTTATTGCGGTATTTTAAATCTGATTTTCATCGGCATTATCAATTTAATTGTTTTGTTATGGTGAAAGATATTTTAGAAATAGATAGCGTAATAAAGTATTATGATTTAAAAAATATTTTATCAGATGTTTATCTGAAATGTGAAACAGGCGAAATTATTGGATTGCTGGGACGAAATGGCTCTGGAAAATCAACTTTATTAAAAATCATTTTTGGAATTGAAAAAGCTGAAAATAAGTTTATCAGAATCAATTATAAGGTTTTAAAATCGTCAAAGGAGCAATTTAAGAACCTGAGTTACTTAAATCAACATAGTTTTATCCCCAATCATTTTTCAGTAAGTAAGGCCATTAATCTCTCGTTAAACAATAGAAAGAAAAAAGAGTTTTATGATGATGAGACCATAATCGGGCTGCGAAATAAAAATATTCATCAACTATCAACAGGCGAATTGAGATATTTAGAAACAAAAATCGTTTTATTTAATGAATCTAAATTTTGTTTGCTTGATGAACCCTTAAGTGGTTTATCACCAATTTTAGCTGATAAGGTTAGCGATTTGATAAAAAAATATTCTTCCCATAAGGGAATAATTATTACAGATCATGATTACTCTACTGTTTTGAAAATTTCTAGTAAGATATTTTTATTAAAAAATGGAAAAACCATTCCTATTACCAACCATAATTTATTAATAGATCATGGTTATCTTATAAATTTATAAAATAAGTTTATGAAACTAAAATTGATAGTATCAATGTTATTGTTTTTCTCATTAATTAATGCCCAATCCGATCTTCAAACTGCCATTAAAGGTGGAGAATTACTGCTCAATGGTTTAAGTATTTTTAGAGCTGGCAAAGACAGTAAGTCAGATAATAAATTTATTGAAAGTGTTTGTGTTAAAAACAAATTGGTAGACAAAATTACTTTCAGGATTACAGGTAAAAATGAGGAAGGAGACGAGATTAAAAAAGAACTCGTTATCCAAAAAGACGGTAAAGAATGCCTCTTTATATTACCGAAAGGCATTTATACATATGAAGTTGTGTTGCCCAATAAAGACATTTATAAAAAAGGGGAATACAAGTTCGATGAGGAAGTAGTCATCACGATTAAGGATGATTAATAAAAAATCCCGAGATTATCTCGGGATTTTCTGTTTAATATATTTATTTGGATAGTTACAATTTTGCCAGCCAAAGTGAGGCATTCATATGCAGTCTCGAATGGGATGCCAATTCAGTCCAGCCAGGATAAAGAGTATCTCCGGTAGCACCTGTTCCGTCATCTGCAGGAGAACTGTCGCCTATTACAAACACTCTCCCAGTTCCAAATGTTGCAGTAGCACACATGATATTAGATGTGCCTTGTGATGAACTTCCTCTCCAGATCAATCCTTGTACAGATGGATTAGCAGTAGTATTGATTGACATCGTAGCTCCGTTGGAGTATTTCAATTGGGTAACCACTCCCTGTGAACCATTTAAAATTGGGTTTGTAGTACTGCTTAATCTATTAGATGAAGTTTCAGATATATTATTTAATGTAATGCTTATTCCAAATGGATTATTCTGAACCGTATTGTTGGTCATAAGGTCGTTCCAAATCGCTGGAGAATCCCAACCATCATTATTTCTGTCAGATACCGTATGGTCAGAAATCATAAACAATCCACCTCCGTTTTGTACAAACTTCAGTATAGCTGTTTTTTCTGAAGCAGTAAATCGGGTATTCGGCTCGTCAATAACAAAGACATCATAATTCTTTAAATCCTGAGCGCCTGTTCCTCCATAAGTAATTCCTGTTCCCGATGGTAGTGTTTCAACTGTATGCCCTAATTTAGCCAAAGCAATTCCCCATGAAGATAATGCACCCCGCCAAAAGGTTTCAGCTGTGGTAGCAGTAACATTCGATTGTGCCGGAGTTGGGAAACGTTGCGGAGAAGAATCGGCATCAATTACCCAGTCAGCATTTCCGGCTGTTTCTGCTTTAGTAGCATCAAATAAGAATTTTTTAGGTGTTACGGCCTGTGTTTGTATTGTTGAGGTCGTTTTAGAATTGTTAGTGTCTGTTTTTTCTACATCATTGTTACAGGAAAAAACAATACCGGCCATCATGGCAATTAAAAATTTAGCTGTCAATTTCATTCGATTTTTTGGTTAGTTAACGAGTTATATAACAGCCAAATATAGGGCATACCCTAACACAGAATTTTATTTTTTGCCGTTTTTAAACTTAATTTTTTCAACAACAGATAGTTTTGGAGCGGGTTTCTTATTTTTAGGAGAAGAGCCTGGTTTTTTCTTAAGGTTTGTCTTAGTGTTTTCCGCTTTTACTTTTGGTTTTTCAAAGATTTTGGGCTCTATAGCAGCTTTGTTCTGCTTCAGGACATCCATTGGATTTTTAGGATTTTCTTTGGTCCCACGCAAATGGATTACCAATCCGTTAAGAAAATTACGAAGTACCTGGTCGCCACATTCCATATATTTTGGATGGTCAGCATTTCTAAAGAAATTGCCGATTTCCCCTTTGGAAATTCTGAAATCCACCAAGTTTAATATTTCTACAATTTGGTCATCACGCAGTTGCAATGCTACCCGGAGTTTTTTAAAGATATCGTTGTTGTTCATTTTTTACAGTTTCAAAGTTTTTTTAATCTTCAAAACAGCCAAAGGTAAGCC
>CAMFLD010000036.1 GCA_945957245.1 uncultured Flavobacterium sp.
TCTCCACAATAAGAACACATGTTGTCAAGTCGATAATCGCTGAATGTTTTTATCTGCCTCATATATTTATTGCTCTTCTTCAAGAATCAAGCCTCGCTTAGAATCAAGCCAGTTCTTTATATTCTCTTTTATATTATCCCATTCAGGAGTTAAACTTAATAAATCAACTAATTTACTGAGTCCGACATCCCTTGTATAATCCATTCTATCAATCACATCATCAAAATATTTATGGTTGTTCCCTGGATTTCCTATTGCTCTCGCTGCCTCAACTATCTCTCTTTGCTCAAGATTAAGTACTGCATTATCTAACTCACATATAGCTTGATGGTAATAACTTTCGGGGCTCTCACCATTTGGTAGATTAAATTGGGTTATTTTCTCAAGAGCTGATTGTCTCTGAATTACATGAGCTGGTGTATTTCCAGTTAGAACCTTATTTATTTTATCTTCCTTTTCAGCAGCAGTACTATATTCGTCTCCATCCAAGATGAATAACATATTTTCTTGATTATCAATATTATTTAATATAGCTCCTGAAACTGATGTAAAACAATTAATTGCCGCACCAAATTTTTTTATTGACACATATTTTGAAAGGCCTTCTTCTGCACAGATTTTTTTAACTAATGCAAATGCTAGGTCATCTTCTACAAATGCCTCTAATGGTCTAATTTGAGTCCCAGTTAATCTTTGCAATGCATCTGGTTTGGTTTTGGTAAAGCAAAGTGTTTTTACTGGTGTTTGGTAAAGATGGCGAACTGCAATAATATCAAGAGTCAATAGTGATTGCGCATGTGTTGTGAAAATTATTTGAAGGTTTTTTTCAGTTGCAATAGTATTCAAAATGCCTATCAATTTAAATAAGGCATCTTGATGTAGCAAAAGGTCTATTTCGTCGATTATGATAAGTCCATGGTTAGGAGCTTGCACTGCTTCAGAAAGGATAGCAAATATTCGTTGTTCCCCAGCACCCATACTAAGAGATGAGTAATTTATGGCACCTGTTTCAACACCAATGTATTGTTTTGAGCCAGATTGATGGCGATTATAGGCTGCATAAGTCTTGTTCATAACAATCCCAGCTAAATTTCTAACCCTATTTGAATTAACGTCATTTAGTGTAGTAGTGTTGAAGCTAATCCTTGATTGCTTAGTTTCGCTTTCAATAATTGGTACGCATGTTCTAATACCTATAAATGAGACATACCTTTCTATCCTTGTGGAATACCTTGGTGACCATCTTCCCGTAACTTTTCGAAAATGCGTTTTATGATTTGTTGCAATTATTGCCCCATCTCTAAAATTTTGGTAAACATTGAAACTGCTTCCTGTCCAGGTTGAGTGGGTGGTAGGTGTAAAGAATTCACTAAACCTATGGTTAACAGTTGGAATCGGAATGTTGACAGGATGATTTATACATGCCAAAGCATGTAGTATAGTTGATTTTCCTATTCCATTAGGGCCGAAGATTGCGGTTAAAGGTTTTTCAGTAAAGTCAATCTCCAAATCAACTAATCCTTTTAATCTTTGTATTTCTATCTTTTTTAAAACTTGCTGAGATTTTGGCATAATGTATTTAATAAGATTTTTAGTAAAAATACATAAATTTCATTACTAAAATATCTTTTAGAATATTGTCTTGTAATTTTAAAATACCAAGGTAAAAAAAGCTAATAAGGATAAAGTACACTATGGTACACTTAGGAAAACAAAAAAGCCTCTACATTTCTGTAAAGGCTTTCTATTGCTGCTCCCCCTCTTGGGCTTCCCGAAACAAGTTCGGGATAAACTTCTCGCCCAAATGGGTTATAATAAAAAAGCCCGATACTTTCGTATCAGACTTTTTAAGCTCCCCCTCTTGGGCTCGAACCAAGGACCCTCTGATTAACAGTCAGATGCTCTAACCAACTGAGCTAAGGAGGAAGATGTATATCTTTTAAGCGGTTGCAAAGATAGAACGAATTTTGTTTTTTGCAAATAATTTCAAATAAAATTTGAAAAAAAATTATTTGTGGAAAATCGCTTTATAAATATCGTTACCGTTGGCAAAAAGCAACAACGAAATAAGTAGTACAATACCAACCATTTGCGCCTTTTCCATAAACTTGTCGCTTGGTTTCTTACCACTGATTATTTCATAAAGCAAAAACATCACATGACCACCATCTAAAGCCGGAATAGGCAATAAATTCATTACGCCCAGCATAATTGACAACAAAGCGGTAATGCTCCAGAAAGCTTCCCAGCTCCAGCTATTAGGGAAAATGCTGAATATAGCCGCAAAACCACCAACACCTTTATAGGCTCCGGTTTTAGGAGTAAAGATTGCTTTTAGCTGCTTCCCATAGCTTTCAAACTGTGCCAATCCTCTGTCAATACCTGCCGGGATGGATTCAAAGAAACCATATTCCTGTTTGCTTACCTTGTAATATCCCAGTTTTTCTAAAGAAGCCAGATCAATTCCTCCAAGATTAACGCCTAGTTTTCCTTCCTTGTTTATTTTTACATCTAGGTTTATCTCTTTTTCATCTCTCAAAACAACGGCGGGAAGTGTTTTGCCTTTGTTGGCTTCCAATATCGGAGTTACTTCATCAATGTATTTTGTTTTTTGCCCATTCAGGCTTAGTAAAATATCTTTTGCTTTCAGGTTTTGATTTGCTGATTCAGCAGGAACTTTGCCTATGGCAAACGGCATACGCAATTGCGCTAAAGGAGTTTTTTCTGAAGACAGTAATTTGTCAATGAAATTTATAGGGATTTTAATCTCCTGATTAGCGCCATTCCGGTTGATTACGACATTTTTGGACATCATGATTTTTTCCGAAATACTACCGTCCATTTTGTCAATAGGCTTACCATCAACACTCACAATTTTGTCACCTGTTTTAAAACCAATTTCCTGCATGGTTTTGTTTTCAATCCAAACACCGTCTTTTAGTTCACTATTAGAGATGTACTGCACCCCATAGAAAAAAGTCATTCCTATGTAGATGATAAAAGCCAGAATAAAGTTTACCGTAACACCACCTAACATGATGATTAAACGCTGCCATGCCGGTTTGGAACGGAATTCCCAAGGTTGCGGTTCCTGTTCCATCTGCTCTGTATCCATGCTTTCGTCAATCATTCCTGATATTTTTACGTAACCACCCAAAGGCAGCCAGCCGATACCATATTCTGTTTCGCCGATTTTCTTTTTAAATAGAGAATACTTAACATCAAAAAATAAGTAGAATTTCTCTACTCGGGTTTTAAATAATTTAGCCGGGATAAAATGCCCTAATTCGTGAAGTATTATTAGTATTGATAGGCTCAATAAAAATTGAGAAAGTTTAATTGCAATTTCCATTTGTTATTCTAACGATTTCATTTTAACGCACAAAAGTAAGGTTTCCACCTTACTCTTGCACATATATTTTTAAGAAGATTATTTTTTTATGAATTTTTTATGATATGTTCCATCAGCAGTTTGGATGTCAACATAATGAACCCCTGTAGACAATGAGCTAACAGAGAAATCTATGTTGGAATTTTCCATAACCTTCTGTCCCAAACTATTATAAACGGTTATTTTTTCCAGAATAGAAGTAGTTGGCATTTGTATGTGTATCACATCTGAAGCCGGATTTGGGTAAAGTGCAATGGCGCTGTCCATATCAAAATTCTGGTTGCCTAAAGTAGCGGTAGAGTTAGCTGCTATAAGATGTCTTTCCGGGTCAAACTCAATAGAGGTGATTTGGAAAGGAACACTTTGAATGATTACTTCTCCATTAGTTGTGTTGTTCAGGACAATATCAGCCTGTTGCCCACCGGCACCATGAATCCTTACCGGAACCGGCATTTCAAAATAGGACACCGAAGCATCCGATTGGGTTTGGTTTATTGTAAATTTTGCCTGGCCAGTACCCCAGTTCTGAGCAGTAATCGTGTAGGTTGGATACCCTTGATTATATATCCAGTCATTAAAAAACTCCGTTAAGCTTTGTCCATAAACAGCTTCTAAATGCGACTGTAAATTAGCAGTGGTAGCATATTTGTAGGCAAGGTTAGGATCGGCTAAATAGTTTTTAAGCCCCTGAAAAAAAGCTGCATCACCCAATTTGAATCGCAACATCTCCAAAACCATGGCACCTTTGTCATAACTCAATCGGCTGCTGAAAATCCGATCGACATTCGTAGCCTGAGCATCGGTTAGGTACACATTTCCCGAAGGACTGGAAACAATATAATCAATCATCGACTGTTTGTCTGCAACAAAAGCAGCATCGCCGTCAAAATTTTCGATAACCAAATCAGCCAGATAAGTTGCAAAACCTTCATTCAGCCAAATATCTTTCCAGGTACCACAGGTAACTTTATCTCCAAACCAATGATGTCCCATTTCGTGAGCTATCAACTGTCTGTCAAACCCAACCATAAAAGATACGGTGGTATGTTCCATACCGCCACCCCAGCCAAATTCAGCATGGCCGTATTTTTCATTGTGGAACGGATAAACTTCAAAAAGAGTTTCATACAAATCTAAAATCAACGGAGTCTGATCTAAATCCGATTGAACAGCAGCAAGATCTTCAGGGTAAATGTAGTTGATAATAGGGTAAGTATTTGGTGGTGTACCTGCCGATTGTGTGTATACGCTGTAATTGCTTACCGCCATGCAAATCAAATAAGCAGGGATTGGATAACCATGATGAAAATGGGTTGTTTTATTCGTCCCCGAAATTACCGGAGCTGTGGTTTCAATTCCGTTCGAAACCGCAACATATTGGGAGGGAGCTGTTATATAAACATCAATGCTGTCAATCTTATCGTTTAAATCCTGTTTGCACGGCCACCAGTCTCTGGCTCCAAAAGGCTCAGAAAGTGTCCAGATGATTGGAGAGCCATTATGGGTGGTTTTTTCAAATGATCCCATGCCGTTATTAGGAGGAGTCCCCGAATATGTAATTTCTACCGTGGCAGAGGTTCCGGCAGCCTGAGTTGAAGGCAGCGTAATTACTAACTCATTATTGCCACTTTCCGTAAAGGTAAGGCTGGTAGTTCCTTTTTTTACAGAGCTTACTGTTAATTCATTAGCCATGTCAAATGTAATCGTATTCATATTGGACAAAGCGGTATAGGTTGTAGTAACTTTTCCCGAAATGAATTTGGTTGTAGCACCCGGATTGACAGTAAACTCCAATTTGTGGTAAGTAATATCGTAATTTGCGGTATTAGGATTCACCTGTACGCTCATCAGTTGCGAAGCTGATTTCATTTCGGCCTCTGCAATGGAGTGGCTTCTGCTTTTGTTTTCTTGAGCAAAAACAAAGCAAATTGACAAGCAAAACAAGAATAAGTAGGTCTTTTTCATAGCAAATTCAAAAAATTTATGCGAATATAACAATTAATGAATTATAGCTCTGTCAAAAGAATTATAATTTAAGCATCTATTAAGCTGATTTTAATTTGGTTATCAAAAAGTAAGTTTTTTGGTATCAGAAAGGTTTTATCAAACATTTCATTAAATTTGCGTCCTTATAAAGAAAATGTCATGTTACAGATAAGTTATATCAGGGAAAATAAAGAAAAAGTAATTGCAGCTTTAGCCAAAAGAAATATGGATGTAAAGGTGCTGGTAGAGGAAGTAATTCAATTGGATGAAAACAGAAGAGCCACTCAAGTGGAGCTTGACAATACACTGGCCGAATCCAACAAACTTTCAAAAGACATTGGCGAACTGATGAAAAACGGAGAAAAAGCAAAAGCTGAAATCCTAAAACTAAAAACAGTTCAATTAAAGGAAACCAGCAAGGAACTTTCCGAAAAGTCAGAATCCCTGGCTAATGATTTACTGCAGAAAATGTATTTGTTGCCAAATCTCCCGGCGGATATTGTTCCGGAAGGGAAAACTCCTGATGATAATCTTAATGTATACCAGGAAGGAGAAATTCCGGTTTTGCATGAAGGTGCACAACCGCATTGGGAATTGGTAAAAAAATACGACATTATTGATTTTGAATTAGGAGTAAAAATCACAGGAGCCGGATTTCCGGTCTATAAAGGGAAAGGAGCCAAATTACAGCGTGCCCTTATATCTTATTTCCTTGACAAAAATACCGATGCAGGATATCAGGAATTTCAGGTTCCTCATTTGGTAAACGAAGCTTCGGCATACGGAACAGGTCAGTTGCCCGATAAAGACGGACAGATGTACCACGATGCTACCGATGATTTATATTTGATACCAACCGCAGAAGTTCCGGTAACTAATATTTTCCGTGATGTAATCCTTCAGGAAAATGAATTGCCAGTTTTATGCACAGGCTACACTCCATGTTTCCGCCGAGAGGCAGGTTCATACGGAGCCCATGTGCGCGGATTGAACCGTTTGCACCAGTTTGATAAAGTAGAAATTGTTCGTATTGAGCACCCTGAAAAATCTTATGAAGCCTTAGATGGAATGGTGGAGCATGTAAAAGAAATCATGCGTGATCTAAAACTGCCTTTCCGTGTATTGCGTCTTTGCGGTGGCGATATGGGATTTGCTTCGGCATTGACTTATGACTTTGAAGTATTTTCAACTGCACAGGATAAATGGTTGGAAATATCTTCTGTTTCCAACTTTGAAACTTTTCAGGCGAATCGTCTGAAACTCCGTTTTAAAGGAAAAGAAGGCAAAACCCAATTGGCTCATACACTCAACGGAAGCTCCTTAGCACTCCCAAGAGTTATGGCCGGAATCATAGAAAATTACCAAACTCCGGAAGGAATCGTAATACCGGAAGTATTGCGTAAATACACCGGGTTTGATATCATAAACTAAAAAGTTAATCTTTAGTAAAACAATGCGCTAATCCGACACAAAAAGTGTTACTTTAGTGCATTGTTTGTTTCATACAGATTATGAAGAGAATTCTAGCTATAGTGGCATTGTTTGTCTGCTTTTTGGGTCAGGCCCAAAATGAGCAGCTGGCAAACAATTATTTTGACCGTGGCGAATTCGAAAAAGCCTTGGTTAGTTATGAAGATTTGCTGAAATTCCAGGAAGGAAACTCGAATTATTTTCAAAGAGTAGTGGAGTGTTACCAGCAGTTGCAGCAATTTGAAAAAGCACAAAAAGCTATCGAAGCCCGATTGGATAAATACAGGCAGGGAAGTCTTTTAGTGGAACTAGGGTTTAATTACCAATTGCAGAAAAATCAGGATAAAGCCAATAAATACTACGATCAGGCTATTGACCGAATCCGTAAAAATGCTCAGGAAGTTTATGGAATAGCTTATGTTTTTGAAAGAAAAGCATTAGTGGATTACGCCTTACTGGCTTACAAAACGGCAATTGAAAAAGAGCCAAAAATGAAATTCAATTTTCAAATGGCGATGCTTTACGGACAGCAGGGAAATACCGGTTTGATGATTGATACCTTTTTAGATGAAGCAATTTCCAATCCGCAAAACCTTCCTTTAATCCAAAACCAGTTGTCAAGATTCATGACGGAACAGGTAGATGCAGCTTTCAATGATAACCTGAAGAAAGCTTTGTTGGTTCGTGCCCAGAAAACGCAGGATGTTTTTTGGAATGACTTCCTAAGCTGGTTCTTCATCCAGCAGAAAGAATACGGAAAGGCTTTTATCCAACAAAAAGCCATATACAAACGCAATCCCGAATCGTTTACCAATATCGTGAGTTTGGGTCAAATGGCAATCGAAGACAACGATCAGGATTCGGCACAGGAAATCCTGAATTTTGTTCTGGAAAATACCAAAGACCTTGATTTATTGGTTCAGGCACATTCCTATTTGCTGGAAATGAAAATAGATCATGCTATCGAAAAGGATTATCCGGCCATTTCAGCCGAATTGGATGGGTTAATTAAAGAATTTGGAGTAAGTCCCTACACACTTCCTCTGCTGAAAATACAGGCCGACTTTAGTGCATTTCACCTAAATAATCCTGAAAAAGCCAAGGCTATTTTAAAAAGTGCTATGGAAATGCCGATTAATAAATACCAATTGGCGGAAGCCAAAATGGAATTGGCAGACATTCTTTTGTATGAAGAAAAATTTAATCAGGCGCTGATTTATTATTCCCAGATTGATGAAGATATGGCAGGCGATGCGATAGGACAGGAAGCCAGTCTTAAAACGGCCAAAACCAGTTATTTTAAAGCTGATTTTGAATGGGCATCACATCAGCTGAAAGTGCTTAAATCGGCTTCATCACAACTTATCGCCAACGATGCGCTGGATTTATTTCTTCTGATAAGTGACAATACGGTTGAAGATTCTACTCAGGTTGCCCTGAAAAAATTCGCCCGTGCCGATTTTCTTCTGTATCAGAACAAAAAGAAAGAAGCATTAGAAAGTTTCCAACGGATTTTAAAAGAACACAAAGGAGAAGATATCGAAGCTGTAACCTTGTTGCGCATTGGGAAAACCTATGAGAAAATGGGAGATTATCCAAATGCATTAGACAATTATGCGGAAATAATCAACAAGCATAAAGAAAGCATCTACATTGATGAAGCGCTGTACTTTTCGGCCGAAATCTACAATGAGGGCATGAAGGATCCCGAGAGGGCAAAACCGCTTTATGAGGAAATGATTTTTAAGCACGAAGACAGCATTTATTATGTTGATTCCCGAAATAAATACAGAAAATTAAGAGGCGATACCAATCTGTAATTTTCAAATTTCAACTTTTTCAAATTTTATATTTCTAAATGATACTTTACAACGTAACCATCAATATACACGAAACCGTTCACGATCAATGGATGCAATGGATGCAGGAAAAACACATAAAAGATGTTTTGGCTACTGGTAAATTTTCCTCTGCACGTATGGTTAAGGTATTGGTAGAAGAAGAAATGGGAGGAACAACCTATTCAATTCAATATACCACTGATTCCAAAGAAACACTGCAACGCTATTATGATGAAGATGCTCCAAGACTGCGTGAAGAGGGGCTTAGGCTTTTTGGGGACAAAATGCTGGCCTTTCGAACCGAGTTAGAGCTAATCAGTGAACATTAATAACACAGGTTAGATTTTGGATTTCCGAAATCCGGATTTTCGTGGCTCAGTAATCAACCAAAATAATCCAAGAAGTCAAAATGAATGAAGTAAAAGCAAAAAAACATCTCGGGCAGCACTTCTTGACCGATGAATCCATTGCCGGACGTATAGCAGATACCCTGAGCTTTGAAGGTTACGATATTACTCTGGAAATTGGTCCGGGGATGGGTGTTTTGACCAAATATGTTTTGGAAAAACCAACAACCACTTATGTGATTGAAATCGATTCCGAATCGGTTGAATATCTTAATGCACATTATCCTAAACTGCATGGTAAAATCATTTCAAAAGATTTTCTGAAATATAATATCAATGAAACCTTTGAAGGTAAGCCATTTGCCATTATTGGCAATTTCCCATATAACATTTCTTCACAGATTGTATTTAAATGTCTTGAGTTAAGACATCAGGTGCCTGAATTTTCGGGAATGTTCCAAAAAGAAGTAGCTGAGCGCATCTGTGAGAAAAAGGGAACCAAGGCTTATGGAATCCTTTCGGTTTTGGTGCAGGCATTTTATGATGCGGAATATCTTTTTACCGTTCCGCCCGATGTTTTCAATCCGCCGCCAAAGGTAAATTCGGGCGTATTGCGCCTACGCAGGAAGGAAAACTTTACGCTTCCCTGCAATGAAAAGCTGTTCTTTTCGGTAGTAAAGATTGGTTTTCAGCAGCGCCGCAAGACGTTAAGAAATAGTTTAAAATCGTTTGGGCTTTCGGAAAATTTAAAAGAAGATAGTATCTTTGACCTCCGACCGGAACAACTGTCGGTAGAACAATTCATTGAACTTACCCAAAAAATAGAGGCCAATGCAGTTTAATATCAGCAAAGAATTCTTAGCGCAAATAGAGGAGCTCATCCATCAGAACAACGACCAGGAATTGGAGGTTTTGCTGAATGATCTTCACCATGCTGATTTAGCTGAGATTTTTGAAGAGCTGAATACACAAGAAGCCACCTATATTTTTAAAATCCTCGATAGCGAAAAGTCTGCAGAAATCCTTATGGAGCTCGAAGAAAATTTGCGGGAAAAAATCCTCAGAGGACTTTCTGCAAAGGAGATTGCAGAAGAGCTGGACGAACTCGATACTGATGATGCGGCTGATATTATCGCTGAACTTCCGCAAAGTAAAAAGGAGGAAGTAATCTCGGAGCTTGAGGATGTTGAGCACGCCAAGGATATTGTTGATTTGTTGCGTTACAAAGAACATACTGCTGGTGGATTAATGGGTAAGGAGTTAGTAAAAGTCAACGAAAACTGGAATGTACTCACCTGTGTAAAAGAAATGCGAAGCCAGGCTGAACATGTTACCCGGGTTCATTCTATTTATGTGGTTGATGATGAAAACAGGTTAAAAGGAAGGCTCTCGCTCAAAGACTTGTTAACGACTTCAACCAAAACACCTATTAGTGAGGTGTATATTCCCAAAGTGACTTTTGTAAAAGTTGATGATGAAGATGTTGAAGTGGCTCGAATAATGCAAAAATATGACTTAGAGGCCATTCCTGTTGTAGATGAATTAGGAAGGCTTGTAGGAAGAATTACGATTGATGATATTTTGGACGTAATTGAACAACGTGATACCGAAGATATTCATAAATTCGGGGGTACGGAAGGATTGGATTTGTCTTATACCCAAACGTCATTGGGTGAGTTAGTGCGTAAACGAGCTGGTTGGCTGATTATTCTTTTTTTAGGAGAAATGCTTACGGCTTCGGCTATGGGTTATTATGATATTGAAATACAAAAGGCCGTAGTTTTGGCGTTATTTGTCCCTTTAATTATTTCCAGCGGAGGAAATTCCGGTTCGCAAGCAGCGTCATTAATTATCAGGGCGATGGCATTGAAAGAGCTGCAATTGTCTGACTGGTGGTATGTAATGAAAAAAGAAATCCTTTCGGGGCTCTTGTTGGGATCTATTCTGGGAGTAATCGGTTTTATCCGGATTATGGTTTGGCAAAAAACGGGCATATATGATTATGGAGAATACTGGGTTTGGATCGCTATAAGCGTTGCTTGTTCGCTGGTTGCCATTGTTTTATGGGGGACACTTACAGGTTCACTGGTTCCTTTTGTTTTAAGAAGAATTGGACTTGACCCTGCAACAGCATCGGCGCCGTTTGTAGCTACATTGGTTGATGTGACCGGATTGATTATCTATTTTTCTATTTCGGCGTTGTTCCTTTCCGGAAAGCTGCTTTAATAGTAGGGCTGGTATAAAATATAAAAAACCTCTGAGCAATCAGAGGTTTTTTTGTACCCCTGGCGGGTGTCCTACCGAACACCATAGATGATATTTTGGATTGGTTTGATAAGGTTTCAGCGTAATGGCTGTTGAAAACCAAGTAGTTTGTACGCTTTTTTGTTGATAACTACAGTTTGTTAATAACTATAAATCATATATTTTTGCTAAAAAATAAACCTATAAGTTGATTTAATGAAAATTATTAATACTTTTGTTCCAGGATTAACGGCTTTCAAATTTCATTCAAAGGATGAATTGGAAAGAAATCTTGACTTGTGGGTTGATACAAAATACTTATATACGTTTTTTGAGAAGAACAAAAAGGATTTAGACTACTTCAAAGTGAAAACGGCTAAAGAGGCGGTCGCAAAAACAATTAAACAAGCTAGGATTATACAGGAAAAATTATATGAACGTATAATTGATAAGAACAAAAATCTTGATGAATTATTTCAAAATTTAAATGACAATGAATATCATGAAACGATATTGTCGAAACAAAAAGCAAAACAATTTTGGTTAAGGCTGTATGCCATAAAAATTGAACCTAATCATTATGTGATAACAGGAGGCGCAATAAAGCTTGTTCACAAAATGAATCAACACGAACTCACCAGACAAGAAAAACAAACCATCGAAAAATGTAAAAATTATTTGCTAGAAAATAATGTTTATGATGCAATCTCTTTTTACGAACTCATAATTCCCTAAAATATCATGTCCAAAAATTTAGAAAATTTCCGAAAACTGGTTTCACAAGAAGAATCAAGTTGGTTAGATAAATTTTTACATTATAAAGAAAATCAAAAATGGCTTGATTATTCC
>CAMFLD010000037.1 GCA_945957245.1 uncultured Flavobacterium sp.
CATTGCTATTATATAAAATCCGAATGACAAAGTTAAGTGTAAACATCAATAAAATTGCGACTTTAAGAAATGCCCGTGGTGGTAATGTTCCCAATTTACTTCAGGTGGCCAAAGACATTCAGCAGTTTGGCGCTCAAGGAATAACCATTCATCCAAGACCCGATGAACGCCACATCCGTTATCAGGATGCCCGTGATTTGAGACCGATTGTTTACACCGAATTCAACATCGAAGGCAATCCGCAACACAACTTCATCGATTTGGTTTTAGAATGTCAGCCCGAGCAGGTAACCCTTGTTCCGGATGCTATTGGCGCCATAACCTCATCTGCAGGTTGGGATACAGTTAAAAACCAATCGTATCTGAAAGAAGTTATTACCGAATTCAAACGCAACAACATCAGGACTTCCATTTTTGTTGATCCGGTTTTAGAAATGGTCGAAGGTGCCAAAGAAACCGGTACTGACCGTATCGAACTCTATACCGAAGCCTTTGCACATCAATATAGCTTGGGCAATCAAAAAGCCATCGCACCCTACACAAAATCGGCATCTTTAGCAAATGAATTAGGTTTGGGAATCAACGCCGGGCACGATTTAAGCCTGGATAACATACAATTTTTCAAAGAAAATATTCCGGGACTATTGGAAGTTTCCATTGGGCATGCCCTGATTTCGGAAGCACTATACCTGGGGCTCGATAAAACAATTAATTCCTATTTAGACAAATTGAAATAATGCAATTACACTCCCGAATCGAAGGTGAAGGCAAGCCATTGCTAATTATTCACGGCTTTATCGGAATGTCCGACAACTGGAAATCGTTTGGTTCGCTTTATGCTGCTGAAGGCTTTCAGGTTCACATGGTTGATTTACGCAATCACGGCAAAAGCCCTCATTCTGATGAATTTAATTATACGGCAATGTCCAACGATATATTGGAATACTGCGAAAATCATAATTTGTCCCGAATTTCAATAATCGGGCATTCTATGGGTGGAAAAGTAGCTATGCTTTTTGCTACGACTTATCCCGAAATGGTAGATAAGTTGATTATCGCTGACATTGGACCAAAATACTATGCACCACACCATCAGGATATTTTAGCCGGATTAAATGCAGTTGATTTTTCAACAAAACCGGACAGAGCTGAAGTAGAAGAAACCCTTTATCCCTACATTCCTGATTTTGGCACCCGCCAGTTCCTAATGAAAAACCTGTATTGGATTGAACCCGGACAGTTGGCTTTTCGTTTTAATCTTCCTGTATTTAATGCCAAAATTGAATCCATCGGAGAAGCACTGCCGGAAGGAAATCATTTTGACCAGCCTACGCTTTTCATCCGTGGAGGAAATTCGAAGTACATTTTAGATACCGATTTACCTGAAATCAAAAAACATTTCCCTAAATTTGAATTAGCCACTATTCCTAATGTTGGTCATTGGCTACATGCCGAAAATCCAAAATTATTTTTTGAGGAAACGGCAAGGTTTTTGAAAAAATAAACACAAACAAAAAACCATTTTTATTATGAAATTATTATTTAGAATACTGATTACTGCTGTTTTGGTATTGCTTTTGTCCAAAGTGATGAAAGGTGTTGTTATTGACGAATTTTCTACTGCACTTACAGTAGCAATTGTTTTGGGATTACTGAATTTCTTTGTAAAGCCGATACTGGTTTTATTCACGCTTCCTGTAACCATTTTTACCCTAGGATTATTCCTGTTGGTAATCAATGCTATAATGATTGAGCTTTGCGATTATCTGATAGACGGGATGAGGATAAGTTCGTTTTGGACTGCCATGCTCTTCAGCATCATTTTGTCACTTTCACAGTCTTTGGTATACCAAATCACAGGAGACACGAAATAAGGCCGTTAAAATCAACAAAATAAACTTGGTTGGGTTGCAGAAATGTTATAATTTTGCAACCCAATTTTAGTATATATAAAAATGAATATCACAAGAAATAACGTAGATGCATTAAATGCAGTGGTTACTGTAGAGGTAGCGAAAAATGATTATGCAGAAAAAGTTGAAAAAGTATTAGCCGATTACCGCAAGAATGCTACTATTCCGGGCTTTAGAAAAGGTGCTGTGCCAATGAGCCTAATCCAAAAACAATACGGAAAAGCGGTATTATTGGATGAAGTAAACAAATTGCTTCAGGATAACCTTAATAATTATTTGGTTGAAGAAAAACTGGACATACTTGGAAACCCGCTTCCTAAAATCACCGAAGATTTCAATTGGGATGTTGAAGATTATAAATTTGAATTCGAATTAGGTTTAGCTCCTGAATTTACAGTTGACCTGGCTGCTAAAAACAACTTGGTACAATACAAAATTGTTGCCGATGATAAAATGTTAAACGATCAGGTAGCACGTATTCAAAAACAATATGGGAAACTTATTGCTAAAGATACTGTAGAAGAAGGAAATGATGTTTCCGGTATTTTTGCCAATGCAGAAAAAGGAATCAACAACCGTACTACAATTTCATTAGATGCTTTTGCCGATAAAAAGACTGCTAAAGCTTTTATTGGTAAAAAAGTTGGTGACGTTATCACATTGAAAACAAAAGGTTTGTTCGATGATGATCACAAACTAATGGACTATTTAGCTGTAGGTCATGACGATGTTCATGGTTTGGATATCGAAGTTACTTTTACAATTGATGAAGTTACTACGCATGAACCGGCTAACCTTGATCAGGAATTATTTGACAAATTATTCGGACCTAAAGTAGTTACTTCTGTTGACGAGCTAAAAGCTAAAATTAAAGAAGATGCGGAAAAACAATTTGCTCAACAGGCTGACCAAAAATTCCTGAATGATGTTACTGAGTTCTTAATTGCAAATACTAAATTTGACTTACCGGCTTCTTTCCTTAAAAAATGGATTCAGACTACAGGTGAAAACCCAATGACTCCGGAACAGGCAGAAGAAGAATACAACAAGTCTGAAAACGGGTTACGTTACCAGCTAATCGAAGGTAAAGTAATGGCAGAAAACAACCTGCAACTGACATTCGAGGAACTTAAAGACTACACCTCAGAAATCATCAAAAGACAGATGGCGCAATTTGGACAAATGAACCCAACAGATGAGGATGTTCAGGGAATTGTTGCCCGTGTAATGTCAAACCAGGAAGAAGTAAAACGTTTGTCAGAACAAGTAATGAGCGAAAAAATGCTAAACCTTTTCAAAGACAAAGTTAAAGCAAAAAGCAAAGAGGTTTCTTATGATGAGTTCATCAAAGCGATGTACGGTGAATTAAAACACTAAGATTATACAATAATTGTTATATTTGAGCGTCAAAGTAATTTGGCGCTTTTTTTATAAGGAGTTGTATAGCTGACAGACACAATGTCATCTTTTAAAACAGGCACGAACTTTGACTAACAGAAAACGAGTAACTCAACTTTTTTAACTCATAATTCATATATAAAAATGGACTACGGAAAAGAATTCAAAAAATTTGCTACCAAAAAGCATGGCGTAAACAGCATGTATTACGATAAAATCATTGCCAGTATGACGCCTTATATCATAGAAGAAAGACAACTAAACGTTTCCCAACTTGACGTTTTCTCCCGATTGATGATGGATCGCATTATCTTTATGGGAACTGGGGTTGATGATTATATGGCCAACATCATTCAGGCACAATTACTTTTTTTAGAAAGTGCTGATGCTTCAAAAGACATCCAAATCTACATCAACTCTCCAGGCGGAAGTGTTTACGCTGGTTTAGGCATTTATGATACCATGCAGTACATAAAACCGGATGTAGCTACCATCTGTACAGGAATGGCAGCTTCAATGGGCGCCGTATTATTGTGTGCCGGTGCACCGGGCAAACGTTCCGCATTACCGCACTCAAGAGTAATGATTCACCAACCTTCAGGAGGTGCTTCAGGAGTTGCAAGTGACATGGAAATCAACTTAAAGGAAATGCTGAAACTGAAAGATGAATTGTACCAAATCATTTCACATCATTCAGGACAGCCTTTTGAAAAAGTTTATAAAGACTCTGAACGTGATTACTGGATGATTGCAGATGAAGCGAAAGAGTACGGAATGATTGATGAAGTTTTAAGAAGATAAATTTAAAGTTACAAAGTTGCAAAGTCGCAAAGTAAAGAACTCTGCTACTTTGCCACTATATTACTTTGCTACTCAAAAAATATGGCAAAACAAGTTTTAGAATGTTCCTTTTGCGGAAGGAAAAAACCGGAAACTAATCTGCTGATTGCCGGTGTTAATGCCCACGTATGTGATCGTTGCATTGAACAGGCGCACGGAATAGTGATGGAAGAATTGAGAACGGGAGGAGCATCAATCCTAAAATCAAATGCAGATTTGGTTTTAAAGAAACCACGGGAAATCCGCGAGTTCCTTGATCAATATGTTATCGGACAGGAGCAGACCAAAAAAGTAATGTCGGTTGCAGTATACAACCATTACAAAAGGTTAATGCAGCAGCAACATGAGGAAGATGTTGAAATTGAAAAGTCAAACATCATCATGGTGGGACAAACCGGAACCGGAAAAACATTGGTTGCAAAAACTATTGCCAAGATGCTTGAAGTACCCTTGGCAATCGTTGACGCTACAGTACTGACAGAAGCAGGATATGTTGGTGAAGATGTTGAAAGCATCTTAACACGATTACTTCAGGCGGCGGACTATGATGTGACCAAAGCGGAAAGAGGTATTGTTTTCATTGACGAAATTGATAAGATTGCACGTAAAAGTGACAATCCGTCCATAACCCGTGATGTCTCCGGAGAAGGTGTGCAACAGGCACTTTTGAAATTATTGGAAGGAACAGTTGTAAATGTTCCACCAAAAGGAGGAAGAAAACATCCTGACCAGAAATTTATCGAAGTAAATACAAAGGATATCCTTTTCATTGCCGGTGGTGCTTTTGATGGTATTGAAAGAATCATCTCCAAAAGACTGAACCGTCAGGCTATTGGATATTCGTCTTCAAAAAATTCAGATGGTATTGATAAAAACAATCTTTTACAATACATTATTCCAAAAGACATCAAAGATTTTGGTTTAATTCCCGAAATCATTGGCCGACTTCCGGTGCTTACACACATGGATCCACTGGACAAGGAAACATTACGTGCCATCCTTACGGAGCCTAAAAATGCTCTTATAAAACAGTATAAGAAGTTGTTTGATATGGATGATGTAAAATTTACCATCACCAATGAAGCTTTGAATTATATCGTAGAAAAAGCACTTGAATACAAACTCGGTGCCCGCGGACTTCGTTCGCTTTGCGAAGCTATACTAACTGATGCGATGTATGACCTTCCGGGTTCTGATGAAAAGGAACTGCAGGTTGATTTAGATTACACCCAACACGCACTCAGTAAAAATTTATTGAAACGCTTAGAGATTGCATCATAAAAAAGTCCCCGCCATAGCGGGGACTTTTCGTTACTAATTATAACAACCAATTATCGGCCGAAGCCTCCACTACTTTTTACTTTTTCAGTTTCGATTTGGGTATTTTCTTTTTTCAACGCCAGATTTCCGAAGTTGTAAGTAAGCGAAATACGGAACGTTCTCGTATCCGGTTTTTGATGGAATTGAGTCTCAAGGTTTGTTGATGACACCAATGCATTGATTTCATTTGAATTAAATACATCAAAACAGTGTAAACCAACTTTAAGATTCTTATTCATAAATTCTCTTGTAAAAGTGATATCAAACTCCTGTATTGGTTTTGTAATCTGATAAATTTCCCATGTCCCTTTTGGCAGAATAAAATAAGACATACTGTTCTTGATATTCCATGGCAGAATAAATTGAGCTTCTGCTGAATAATTTACAATAGGTTTATTTTTGAATGAAAAATCATATCCTTCGGTAGTTGTCTTGATGTAGTTGATATTGAAGAAAATATAATTCATCTTATCCATATTACTCATACGTTTCTGGAACTCTTCTTTTCCTTTAAAGAAATAATCCAACGGAACCGGGAAGGACGCATAAAAACTCAAGGTTTTGAATTTATCAAACTGCTGGAAAGTTGAGTTACTTACCAATTCTCCTGGTTTGGCTTCAAAAATAAACTGGTTCTTGTCTTTTGCCACTGTATAATTCCCACCAATGGTTACAAATTGAAAGGCATTCAGTTTCAATTCATAATTATCATAAAAAGTGGGTTTCAATAATGGATTTCCGTTTGAGGAATTGTATTGGTCGAAGTTGGCAAAGTTATTTGGATCCAATGTATTGTAATCGGCCTGCTGGATTTTTTTAGAATAAGAAGCCGAAAGGTTTACATTTTCATTAAATTCATACAAGGCACTCACATTAGGAAAGAAGTTAGAATTCTTAAAGTTTACCTGTGTTTCGTTTCCATCTCTAACAGCATTTCTGTCTACTTTATAATCTTCAAAGCGGATTCCGGCAGTAAGGCTCAACTTTTTGATTTTCTTGCGTGCTTCAACATAAAAAGCGAGGTTATTTTCAGTATAATCAAAATCTGTTACCGAAGCTGTTGGGTTATTAAGGTTATATATTCCTTTATCATTAACCTTTATTGTATTGTACTTCCCGCCGGTATTCAAAGTAAAATCAATTTTTTTGAATGGTATCGAGAAATCATATTTCAGATAATAATTGGCCAATTTAAAATCAACATCCCCATTATAATATGTTGGAGTTCCATTATCAAATCCGGTTGATTTGGTCAGCGGTCTTTTGCCAAAAAAATTGCTAAAAGCAGTAATATCGAGTGTCCTGCCAATAGTATCTAACTTTGTTTTATATTGAAGACTTAGCTCATGATTGTTGTTTTTGTTTTTGGAAAGGCTGTTATTGGTATAATCAATACCTGTTCCCATAGTGCTCGCATCTGAAGAAACACGGTCATTCCCTAAATTAAGGTTGTAGTTGAAAAGTAAATTGGATTTTTCATTCAATTTATAATTGGTTCCCGTTCTCCAGTAAAAATTACGATTAGTCATTTTGGCCAGATTGCGCTGAAACAAATGTTCATTTGGAGTAAACGAAGTAAAAACCTGATCGTTTGTATTGAGGTTTTCGCTGTCGATATAGTTGTACCCAATCATGGTTTGCCAACTCAAATCCTTAACCTTACCATTAAGCAGAACCTGAGGGCTTGGTTTTTGGTATTTATTGAAATTATAATTAATGTTAAAGCTGGCATTAACTCCTTTTTTTCTCTTACTGCTGGTTATAATGTTGATAATAGAACCGCTGGATCGGGCATCGTAAGAAGCTCCGGGATTATAAATTAACTCTACTTTTTCAATAGAGTTTGCCGGTAAGGTTGCCAGATAGTTTTGAAGGTCAGTTCCGCTTAGTGAACTTGGTGCACCGTCAATATAAATAGTAACTCCTTTACTGTTTAATGTAATACTTCCCGATGGCGAAGTAATTACACCCGGAATTTTCTTTACTGCTTCTAAGCTGCTTCCACTGTTAAGCATAGCATTGTCCCGAACACTGATTGTAGTTTTATCCGACTCCACTTTGATATATTGCCGTTTATTGCCATAAACGGTAACTTCCTTCAATTCATTTATTTTGGTCTTTGTTGTGTCCGGTACGGACTGATTCTGTGATTCCTTTGGAGATTCCTGTGCAAAAGCACTTCCTGCTGCTAAGAAGAGCGCAGTCATAAGTAGTGATTTCATTTTAATTTTTGTTGATTGATGATTGTCAATAAGACTATCGCCTAAAGTTTTTGTTACATATGGCTTAAAATTATTTTGCCTTTTTGTAATTGACGATAACTACACCACTAATAATCAACACTGTGGCTACCACAATACGGCTGGTAATTACTTCGTCAAGGATCAGCCAACCTAAAAATAATGCTACCACCAGATTGATGTAAGATAACACCACGACTCTTGTAGATGGCAACTGAGTAAGCAGATAACTAAAGGCAACATAACCAACTACTGAACCAAAAATGGCTAAATATATCAATGCTGCAATGCTTCTTGAACTCCAATTTTCAGTTGAAAAGCCTGGGGTTATACAACATTGAATTGTGGTTAGAACTACTCCTGCTATCAGCATTTGAATGCAGACATTCATCAACATAGAAAGCGGATTTTGGCTTCCTCTTTTAATAATGATAGTCCCTACAGACCAACACATTATAGCCATAAGCAAAGCACAAATACCAAGGCGGTATTCGGGAATTAGTAAATCAGAAAGACTGCTTTGGTAAATGAAGAAAATCCCGGACATCCCCAACAGAATTCCAAAAAGGGTTTTGACGGAAAGTTTTTCGAAACCCAACAGTAGGTTAAGTATTAAAACACAAAAAGGAGTTAAGGTAGAAATTAGCGAAGCCAGACCGCTGGTGATGTATTTTTCTGAAAATGTGGTAAGGCCATTTGCCATGACAATCATCAGTAGGGAAAGAATAAAGGCTCTTATAAACTGTCTCAGACTGACTTTTTCCAGTTTTTTATTCCAAAAAAGATAACCAAAAATAAGGCTTCCTGAAATAAGATTCCGGATTCCTGCCAGAATAAAAGGTGGAATCGTTTCAACACCAACCCTAATAGCTAAGAAAGTTGTACCCCAAAAGAATGCGACACAAAATAGGGCCAAATAGAGTTTTGTTTTCAAATGTTTCTTCTATAATGATTTCTGAATCTGCATATTCTTAAGCTGTTCCAGATAATCACGTTCGTTGGAAAGTCTTGGAATTTTATGCTGTCCGCCAAGTTTATTATTCTCCTTGAGCCAGTCATAGAAGAGATTATGCCTTGCTACATTTACTGTAAGCGGATTTAAAGTCATATTGTTGTAGCGTTTAGCTTCATAATCTGAATTGAGCGACTGCAGGTTTTCATCCAATATTCTTTGAAACTGGTTAATATCTTCGGGATGTTTGACAAATTCTACCATCCATTCATGCGCTCCTTTTTCTTTACCTTTCATAAAAACAGGGGCAACGGTATAATCTTTTATTTCGCAGTTCATTGCCAGACAGGTTTTGGCCAAAGCCATATCGGTATTTTCGACCATTAACTCTTCACCAAAAACATTAATGTGATGTTTGGTTCTTCCGGAAACTCGGATTCGATATGGAGAAAGTGAGGTAAACCTAACCGTATCACCAATCAAATACCGCCAAAGCCCTGCATTCGTAGTAATAACTACAGCATAGTTTTTGAACAGCTCAACATCGGCTAAACGCACCACTTTTTGATTTTCGGTGCCAAAGGTATCCATTGGAATAAATTCATAAAAAATACCATAATCCAGCATTAGGAGTAAATCATTAGAGTAATTCAAATCCTGAATGGCAAAAAATCCTTCGGAAGCATTATAAATTTCATAGTATTTGAAATTATTGGCCGGGAGTAACTTTTTATATTGTTCACGGTAAGGTTCGAAACTCACGCCTCCATGAAAATAAACTTCCAGGTTAGGCCAAAGTTCCATCAGGTTTTCTTTCCCGGTTTCGGCAATGATTCGGTTGAGTAATACAAGCATCCATGACGGAACACCTGCAAAACTGGTTACGTTTTCATTTTTAGTTTCGTTAATGATATGCGTAAGCTTAGTCTCCCATTCACTCATTAATGAAACCTTGCTGCTTGGCGTACTGCTGAATTCTGCCCACATAGGCATGTTTTCTATCAGAATAGCTGATAAATCTCCAAAATAAGTATTATTGTTTTCATAGATTTGTGAACTTCCACCCAATCGAAGGCTTTTTCCTAAAAACATTTCGGAGTTTTCGTTGTTATTCAAGTACATACAAAGCAAATCTTTACTGCCTTTATAATGACAATTTTCCAGCGCTTCACTACTCACGGGAATAAATTTACTTTTGGCATTTGTAGTACCACTGGACTTGGCAAACCATTTGATCGGTGTGTTCCAAAAAACGTTCTGGGCTCCTTTTCGGGTCAGCTCAATCATGGGTTCCAAATCTTCATAGGTAGAAATTGGAACTCTTTCGGCAAAGGTCTGATAGGATTTAACACTGGTAAAATCATATTTCTGCCCTATCACAGTTTCTTCTGAAGAACGAATTAAGTTCATCATCAGCTCTTCCTGTACTTCGTGAGGGTATTTAAGAAACAATTCAATCTGGTGGATGCGTTGTTTCAAAACCCAGGAAGCTATAGAATTTATTAGTGGTATTGGCATTTTTAGAATAGCAGATTATGAATTACGAATAATGAATTATAACTTTACGCTAAAATAACAAATTAATCCTAATTTATAATCTTCTATTAAACGATGACATACGAAGGCGTGCTCACCAAAATGCAAACGGAATTCTCCAATCCGATTCAATATTATCTGGTTTTTGAGAATAGTTTTTTGAGTTTGAACCAATTATTGGGCAAGCCAATGGAAATTCAGTTTGTAGGTTATCAATGTTTAAACTGTGGCAAAAAGAAAAAAATTTTCCGTCAGGGATTCTGCTATGACTGTTTCATGAGTTCGGCTGCTGCCGGAGATTGGATTATGAAACCTGAACTAAGCACTGCCCATCTCGATATAGAAGACAGGGATTTGGAATACGAAAAGAAAGTCCAGCTGCAACCGCACATCGTTTACCTTGCCTTATCCAGTGAAGTAAAGGTTGGAGTTACCAGAGGAACCCAAGTGCCAACACGCTGGATTGACCAAGGCGCTGTACAGGCTATTCCGATTGTGGAAGTACCCAACCGTTATTTAGCCGGAATCACTGAAGTGGCATTGAAAAACCATTATTCGGATAAAACTAATTGGCAAAAAATGCTCAAGAATGAAATCCCTAAGGTTGATTTGATTCAGGAACGGGCTTCTTTACAAAATCTGATTCCGAATGAGGTCAGGGAATATTACCACAGTGACCGGAATGATTTACTGGAACTTCATTATCCTGTTATGAGCTATCCGTCCAAGGTTAACAGCCTTAATTTGGACAAATCCCATAATTATTCCGGCAAACTTTCGGGCGTAAAGGGACAATACCTGATGTTTGAAGACGGAACCGTTTTTAACGTACGTACTTTTGAAGGTTATGTGGTAAAGATTGATGTTTAGAAATATGCAATAGCTGAATATTTATTTGAATTTTAACCAACACTAGGCATTCTTTTGTTCAAGTAACGTTAATAACTGTTCGTTGAATGTCTGTGTTGTATTGCCCAGTGTTGAAAAAAATGTTTTATCAAAATTCTCAACAGTTATTACAGCCTGTTTTATAATCTTGATTCCATTTTCAGTAAGTCCGACAGTTTTCGCTCTTGTATCTGTCTTATGCTCCTGACGTTGTATGAGTTGTTTTGTTTGCAAAGTTCTTAAGACTGTTGAAGTTGTCATTGGGTCAATTTTAGTATGCGACGACAATAAAATTTGAGTTACATCCTGTTTCTGTAATGTAAGCCAATGAATACTAGCCATTAACACGAACTGAGAATGTGTCAGATCATGAGGTTCTAATGCTTTTTTGATTTCCCTTTGCCACAAATTGGTGACCTGCCATAATAAAAAGCCCGAACTGTCTTCTGCTTTTTCTACGCTGAAAGTGTTATCACTGGATTTCATAATTTTTTAGCGGCTATAATTTGTTGTTCCATATCATCAGGTAAGGCATCTACAATTTTTTGAGCCACGATTTTTACCCATAAGAAACCTAAAATTCCTTTAACGGTCATTGTTGTTGTTAATTTGAGTCCGTCTTGCGTTTCTTCAAAAGTATGCTTTCCATACATTTTTGCCAATGGAAATTTAGTAAAATCCGTGAAACTTTTATTTTCGGTTGCTTCTACAATTCCGATTTTAAGTTTCGGTCCTCCTTTTGGCTGGAACATGAAATGATTTCCTTTTTCAAATTTTCCTTCCAATTTTGCAAATTCAACTCCTTTATCCCAGGTGTGCCAAGTATTAACATCTGAAAAGAGTTTCCACATTTGTTCTTTTGTTACCTCTTTAGTTAGTACTGAATGAGATTTTGTCCACATACTTTTATTGAATTAAATGAATAAATATTTTTATAAGCACAAATATAATAAGCGCACTTATAATATACAAATTTATTTATTTCAAAAACTCAA